>JBKPFP010000113.1:0-5953 GCA_046744435.1 Actinomycetota bacterium
CCGTCCGGGAGGGGCGGCGGCTCGGGCCCGGCGCCGAGGGTCTTGACCTGCTCGACCTGGCGGTTGACCTCCTGGAAGCCGAAGCTTTCCGCGAACGCGCGCGAGCCCTCGTCCTCGACCATCGTCGCGACCTTGTCGAAACCGAGCCGCGTGACGTGCGCGACGAGCTCACGCAGGAGGGCGGTGCCGACCCCGCGCCGGCGCGCGTCGGGCACAACGCGCGCCGAGGCGAAACCGCGCGTCCTGATGTCCGAGCGATCGGCCATTCCGTTGCCGACGATCTCGCCGTCGAGCTCGGCGATGAGAAAGAGCTGCTCGCCCCAGTCGCGCTCGCGAAAGTCCTGCACGCTCCAGGCGGACTCGTTCGGATAGACGATGCGCCTGACGCGGATCCAGCCTTCCAGCTCCGCGTCGGTCTCGGGCCGGCGAACCGCGATCACGGCGGAGCTCCCGCCGGCAACTCCTCCAGCTCGGGCTCGCGGCCGCCGTGGCGGATCGCGCGGGCGTAGAGCGCCAGTGCGGGAGTGAGCAGGAAGGCCCCGAGCCCCAGCGCCGCGCCGGTGCCGAAGCCGTTGCCGACCGCGCCGAGCACGGGTCCGCCGGCCGCCTGGCCGATCGCGTCGGCCTGGCCGCTGATCGAGTTGACCGTCGCGCGCACGCTCGAGTCCGTGATCTGCTGGTTGACCCACGTGTCCCAGAGCGGCGCGAGCAGCTGGCGAGCGAGCAGTGCGGTCAGCAGCGCCGGGATCGCGACCGTGGCCATTCCTGTGAACGCGTAGAAGAGCTGCGCGGCGGCCATCGTCGCCGTGAAGGCGAACAGGAGCTTCGCGATGCCCTGGGTGCCGACGCGCGCGAACCGGCGCTGGATCGCGCCGACCGCGAAGAAGCCGAAGAGCATCGCGACGACCGAGAACGCTCCGAACCACACGACCGGATCGAACCCGCCGACCGACGGCAGCCCGATGTCGCGGATGAAGTGCGCCTCCTTGAGCCGGTCGAAAGCCTCGCTCGCCGTCCCGATGAAGAACGCGATCCCGAGCAGCATGAGCAGCACCGGCTGCGCCCGCACGAAGCGGCCGCCGGCGAGCGCCGTCGTGCGCAGCTCACGGAACGCGCCGGCGCGCTCCCCGTGCGGACGTCGCCGGAAGCCCGTCTCCGGCATGAGCACGATGAGGGAAAGCGCGCAGGCGATCTCGAGCGCCCCGCCTGCGATCACGGCCGCGCGCAGAGACTCCGTGGCGATGAGCACGGAGAGCAGCAGGCCGAGCAGCGAGCCCACGTAGGCGAAGCGCGCTCCGCGCAGGAACACGTGCGGCACGCGCTCGACGCCGACCTCGTCCGTGATCCAGGCCTCGTAGGCGCCGCTGGTGAAGGTGTACGAGACGCCCCAGAACGCCCAGAGCCCGATGATCAGCCACGGGGCGGAGACGACGCCGACGAGCAGCCACGCCGTGCCGGTGCCGACGAAGCCGATGATCAGTGAGAGCTTGCGGCCGTACGTGTCCGCGACTACGCCCGTCGGCACCTCGAACAGGAAGACGGTCGCCTCCATCGCCGTGCCCATCAGCACGAGCTGGAGCGGCGAGAGGTCGAGCTCGCTTACGAGGTAGATCGACATGACGACCCAGGCGGGCATCGAGAGCAGGAGCTCGAGCCCGTAGTAGATCGTGGTCGCCTGGGGCCGGCGCATGGCCTATCCCGACCGCTTGAGCTTCCCGTGCTTCTTCGCGTAGCGCTCCCCGCGCCTGAAGACCTCGAGCCCGAGCGGGATCGAGACGATGCCGATCACGATCAGCGGCCAGATCTCGTCGCTCATGGAGCTGAGCCCCTGGCCCTCGACGATCGCGTCGCGCATGCCGTCGAGCGCGTAGGTGGCGGGGGAGATCGTCGCCACCCACTGCATCCATTCGGGCAGTACGTCGACCGGGTAGTAGACGCCGGAGACGACGAGCAGGATGCCCTGCGCGATGAAACCGAGCTGCGTCCCCTTCTCCGGCGAGATCAGCGGCAGGACCGCGGTCATCATCCCGATCCCGATGAATGGGATCGAGGCGACCAGCAGCACGACGAGCGCGGCGACGAAGTCGGCGTGCGACAGGTCGAGGTCGAAGAAGAGCGCGACGACGCCGAAGAGCAGGATCGCGCGCACGACGCCGTAGACGATCGCGAACAGGCCCATCCCGAACAGGTGGATCGGGCGCGAGAGCGGGGCCATGAACGTGTACTCGATCGTCCCCTCCCAGCGCTCCCAGGCGACGGTCTCGGTGAGGATCTCGAAGATGATCCCGAGGTAAGCCCAGACGACGGCCCCGACGAGCAGGATCGTCGTCACGCGGTCGACGTCGATCGAGCCGCCCGTCGCCTCGATGCCCTCGGCGATGAAGACGATGGTGAGCGTGTTCGCCACCGTCCAGATGAAGAAGGCGATGTCCCACCAGATGTAGCGCCGGACGAGGTAGACGTTGCGCTCGAAGACGCCGGCGAGGCCGATCAGCTCGTGGCGCAGGGTTGCGGCGGCTCCAGGCATTTACTTGTCCTCCTCTTCAGGCTTCTCGTCCTCGAAGGTCCGGCCGGTCGCGGCGAAGAACGCCTCCTCGAGAGTGCTCGCGTTGTACTGGCGCTTGACCTCGTCGACCGGCGCGAGGCAGAGCAGCTTGCCGTCGTCGAGGATTCCGACGCGGTCGGCGAGGGACTCGGCCTCGTCAAGGTCGTGCGTGCAGAGCAGAATCGTCGCGTCGTGGATGCGCCGCACCTCGCGGATGAAGTCCTGCACCTCGAGCTTCGAGCGCGGGTCGAGGCCCGTCGTCGGTTCGTCGAGGAGGAGCAAGATCGGCTGGGTGAGGAGCGCACGGGCGAGCGCGACCTTCTGCTGCATCCCGCGCGAGAGGTCCTCCATCGCCTCGCCTCGGCGATCCTTCGGGAAGCCGACTCGCTCGAGGATCTCCGGGATCTTGTCCCGCGTCTGGCCGACGGTGAGACCGTAGAAGCGGGCCGCGTAGGCGAGGTTCTCGGTCGACGACATCTTCTTGAAGAAGGAGGCCTCGACCGAGACGCGGTTGATCAGGCGCCGCACCGCTCTTGTGTCCTTGAAGACGTCGTGGCCGAAGATCCGCGCCTGGCCGCCGTCGTGCAGGAGCAGGGTCGACAGCAGTCGGACCAGCGTCGACTTGCCCGAGCCGTTCTGGCCGAGGATGGCGACGCACTCGCCGCGCGCCATCTCGAAGGAGATGCCCTTCAGCGCCTCGACGCGCGCGCGTCGGCGTCGCAGGCCGGAGCGCCGTCCGTCGCTGCGGCGGAACTCCTTGCGCAAGTTTTCGACTTCGACTGCGACCATCAGTTGCTCCTGATCCAGCGGGACACGAAGAGGGCGCGCGGCCGAATCGTCAGGCGGCGCGCGACGGAAGGCGTGTCAGCCCAGGCGCAACATCGCGGCACTCACGATAGCGCCGACCCCGGCGCGGCACAAGGCTCGGAGGCCGTCCCCGCGGGACCAGTCCGGTGCCTGGCACCGGCCGTGCCCACGCGAGCCGACTCGCTTTCGTCACGCTTTCGTGCGCCCCGCCCGCGAACGGCGCCGCTACGTTCGACCGATGGCCCGCCCGCTTCGCTTTCAACAGCCTGGCTACTACCACGTCACGACGCGCGGGAACAATGGCTCTGACATCTACGTCGACGTCGGCGATCGGCAGCTGTTCATCTCATTGCTCGACCGGATTGCAGACGACTCCGACTGGACTCTCCATGCTTGGTGCTTGATGACGAATCACTTCCACCTCGTCGTCGAGAATCGCCAAGCGAACCTTTCTGCGGGGATGCATCGTCTGAATAGCGTCTATGCCCGCTGGTTCAACGAGCGCCACGCACGTACGGGTCACCTGTTCGGGAGCCGCTTCGGAGCGAAGCCGATCGTGAGCGACCGGCAGCTGTACAACACGGCGGAGTACGTCTTCGACAATCCGGTCCGGGCAGGCCTGTGCAAGAGCCGCGTGGAGTGGCCCTGGCTGGGTGGCGCCTTCTGGCGGGACGCAGTGGCGGCGTGAGGTCGAGGCGCCACAGTCGTCCGCCACGGCCATGTCCGGTGCCTGGCACCGGACATGGCTCGAGGTGCTACTTGGGCTTCGGAAAGGCTGGATAGAGCGCCTTGACCATCTCCGGCGAGAGTGAGCGCCACTCGCCTTCCAGCTCGTCCTCCATTCCGCGGCGCTCCCGCTCTTCCCGCACCTTCTCCTCGAGGTCGCCGGTGAAAGCGTGCTCCATGACAGCGTCGTCGACCAGGATCGGCGCTCCGACCCGTGCGGCGAGGTTCAGGGCGTCACTCGGACGAGCGTCGACCTCCTTCTTCCCTGTGCCGGTGACGAGCACAATCGTCCCGTAGAACGTGTCCTCGCGCAGGCTGTTGACCGCGACGCTTTCGACGCGAGCGCCTGCCGCCTCGAGCAGCTTCGCCATCAGATCTGCGGTCATCGGCCGCGGCGTCGACTCCCCGCCGAGCTCCAAGGCCAGTGCGTCGCCCTCCGGCCGGCCGACCCAGATCGGCAGCACCCGCTCGCTGCCCTTCTCCTGCAGCAGCACGATCCGCATGTCCCCGACGATCTGCGGCTCGCCTCCGTTCTCCGCCGTCGTCCGAGCGACGACGTCGCGCACCACGACCTCGACCATCTCCGTCTCCTTTCCAGCTTGAGGGATCAAAGAGCCCAGGCGCGTCCGTAGCCGGCCCCGCGCGCGGTGCAGGCGGACGCGCACCGTGCCAGGCCGCTCGCCGACGAGAGTGGCGACCTCCGGCGACGACAGGCCCGCGTACGAGAGCAGCACGGCCTCGCGCTCGTGCCGCGGCAACGTCTCCAGCGCGGCAGCGACGAGCCCGGCGACTTCCCCCGAGTCCTCGCCGCCAACGCCGTCCGGATAGTCCTCGAGCGGCAGGAACACTCGCCGGTCGCGCAGCCGCATCTTCGCGAGGTTGACCGCGATCGCGCACAGCCACGCCCCGAACCGGGCCGGATCGCGCAGTCGGTCGAGCCCGAGATAGGCCTGTAGAAACGCTTCCTGGGCGACGTCCTCGGCGTCCGAATCGCCGAGCAGACGCCTGACGACCACGCGAACGGCGCGGTCGTGACGGTCGAGCAGCACCCCGAACGCGGCCCGGTCGCCGGCTCTCGCCGCCGCGACCAGCTCGCTGTCCGTTCGCTCTCGCACGTCCCCCTCTTGTTGCGCGCCGAGCCCCAAGTGTTACTTGATTCCGTCCGGGCTGATCCCTACAGTGCGAGACAGGTGCGCGCCGCAGAAGGCGGGCGCCGAGGCAATGAGGCCTCGGGACTCTCGGCAGTCCCGGGCCTTTTTTGTTGGTCCAACGAAGGAGGAACGGCATGGCCGAGGCGGAGACGAAGCACTACCTGGCGAACGGGAGCAAGGAGGCTCCCGCCGCCCGCGAGGCGATCGAGTGGGCAGGCCGGACGCAGGCCCAGCTGGTCGACCTGAAGTTCTGCGACCTGTTCGGGCGCTGGCAGCACATGACCCTGCCGATCGCGGCCTTCCACGAGGAGGCTTTCGACGAAGGCCTCGGCTTCGACGGCTCGTCGATCCGCGGCTGGCAGGGCATCTCGGAGTCGGACATGCTGCTCATGCCCGACGCGGGCACCGCGATCCTCGATCCGTTCACCGAGGCGCCGACGCTCTCGCTGATCTGCGAGATCGCCGACCCGGTCACGCGTGAGCGGTACGTCCGCGACCCAAGAGGGATCGCGCGGCGCGCCGAGGCGTACCTCGAGGACTCCGGCATCGCCGACACGGCCTACTTCGGCCCCGAGTGCGAGTTCTTCGTCCTCGACGAGGTCTCGTACGACCTCGGCCCGAACCACGCCCACTACGCGTTCGACTCCGAGGAGGGCCACTGGAACTCCGGCAAGCCCGGTCTCGGCCACACGGTGCGCGAGAAGGAGGGCTACTTCCCGCCCGC
>JBKPFP010000098.1:0-11251 GCA_046744435.1 Actinomycetota bacterium
GGGAGGTTCTGGGAGATGCATGACACGCTCTACGAGAACCAGTCACGCCTGGCCGACGAGCACCTCCACGGATATGCCGAGCAGCTCGGGCTCGACGTGGGCGTGTTCGACCGGGAGCTGGTCGAGGGCGTCCATCTTCCACGGATCCACGAGGACTTCATGAGCGGGGTCCGCAGCGGCGTGAACGGGACGCCGACCTTCTACGTCAACGGCGCGCGGCACGACGCGCCGTACGACGCCGAGACCCTGCTCGCCGCGATCGAACGAGCGGCGGACTAGGCCGGCGCCCCCGCCTCGACCCAGCTCTCGAAGAGCGCGACGCGCTCCTCCGGCCAGGCGCCGTCGCAGGGCATCGTGCCGTTGCGCAGGCGCTCGAGGATCGGCTGGCTGTTCCGGGCGACGTCGTCGTGCGACCAGAGGTCGAACGCCCAGGACATCTCGCTGCGGTCGCCCTCTCTGAACAGCGGCTTGATGTGTTGCTCGAAGCTGATCGGCTCGTCGACCGTGGACATGTCAGTTCCTTTCGACGTGAGCTAGGACAGCATGAAGCGGCCGGGGCACGGCGGAGAGATCGAGCGCGCCGACGAGTGAGGCTGGGGAGTCGATCTTTCGTCCGCTGTGGCTGCCTAGGAAGCGCCGCAGCTGCTCCTCGGCGGCCCGTCCGCGCCAGGCGGGCTGCTTCTGGAACGTGCGGAACGAGCCGAGCTCGCCCCGAGCCTCGATCACTGCTTCCACTCCGGCGGCGCCGAGAGCGCGGATCAGCTCGTCTTCCAGGTCCGCGTCGCAGACGTAGAAGCCGAGCTGCTCCATCTCGGCGCGTTTGAGGCCGGAGCCCAGCCCGGCCCGCTCGAGTGCGCGCCGGAAGACGCCTTCCTCCGCAGCGTCGCAGAGGCCGGCCAGCCCGATGTCGAGCCCCTGCGGGCCGAACTCGTCCAGGAACCGCCCGATCGCCTGCGCGCCGCCCATCGGCACGACGGCGATGCTCTCGGCTTCGAGATTCCGGCCCTGGCGGTCGGCCAGCGCCTCGAGCGCGCGCTGGTCACTGAGGCCCTCGACCAGGACGACCGCGTGCAGCGTCGAGGCGGCTGGTTCACGGTTCTGGGCGGCGGTCGGCATTGCGACCGTGAAGTCTGCACCGCGGCGCCTGGCTAGCGCAGGGTGGCGAGCGACAGCTCCCAGAGGCGCTCCGCGTTGTCGGGATCGAGCGCGTAAGGCGCGACGCCCGAGCCGGTGGTCTCCGCCTCGGCCGGGTCTACGACCGGAGCCTCGTTGCAGTCCTGGAAGTAGCGGCCGCCGATGCCTGCGAGCGGCGGCCAGGTGGCGACGAGCACGCTCGTCGCGGCGGCCTGCCGGACGTCTTGAAGTGGTAGACGCCCGCGGCCTTGACCTGCTCCAGCTCGTCGGGATCGATGTAGCGGGAGAGGTTGGTCGTGTCGTCCGCGCCGGGGTGCACGGCGTTGGCAGTGATGCCGTCGTCGGCCTAGCGGCGGGTCGCCTCGACGGCGAAGAGCACGACCGCCGTCTTGGACTGGCCGTAGGCGACCAGTGGGTCGTACGGGCGGGAGGCGAAGTTGATGTGCTCGAAGACGACCGGCGACCGCAGGTGGCCGCGTGAGCTGACCGCGATGATGCGCGCCTCGCCTGTGGCGGCTGCGAACGCGTCGTGCAGGCCGACTGCGAGCGCGAAGTGCCCGAGGTGGTTGGCTGCGAACTGCAGCTCCCAGCCTCCCGGCGTCAGGCGCAGGTTGGGTACGGCCATCACGCCTGCGTTGTTGATCAGGATGTCGAGCGGTCCGCTCCAGCCGGCCACGAACGCGGCCACCGACTGCGGGTCGGCGAGATCGAGCTCGGACACGCGGACCTCGTCGTTGCCGGTCGTGTCGAGGATGTCCGCGGCGACGTTCCCGACGAGCTGCCGGTCACGACCGCGCGCCTGCCAGTCAGACAACGTCGGCGACCACTTCGGCAGCGGTCGACTCGAACCCGAGCAGCGCCGTGATCAAGGGGGCGACGCTCATCCCTCCTCCGGCTACTTCGAGGATGGGCGGCGGCGCATCATCAGCCGCGACATGAGATTCCTCCACCAGTTCCTCACGTTTCCTCCCTTCTGTGGTCGTGTGCCTTGCCTTCTCTGGCACGTCCAACCTAGCCCCGGTACGCACGCCCGCCCTCACGACCAGCATCCATCTGCGTCTCAGGCGGGCTGGAATCGTGCGCTACCTGCCACCCGGCAAGGGTGCCGGTGCAAGGTCTCTCTCAGGCCGTAGCGGCCGGCTTCTCCCACACGGAGACGTGCTTCTCGCTCTCGTTCGTGTACGGCTCTCGCTTCCAGCCACTCCAGCGCTCCCGGAGGCTCATGCCCGCCAGCTGCGCCATCAGGTCGAGCTCTGCCGGCCATGTGTAGCGGAAGGGGATCGAGCTGAGCTCGAACCTGCCGTCGACGAGCTCGAAGTGATGGGAGACGAGGCCCTGCGTCGCGACGTCGTACTCGTCGACCCCCCAGTGCGTCTCGCTCGCGGTGAAGACGTGAAGTCTCTCGCCGGGCGGCAGCCGCCGGAGCAGCGGGATGCCCGTCTCGATGACGAAGCAGCCGCCGGGCTCGACGTGCGCCGCGACGTTGCGGAAGCAAGCGACCTGCGCCTCCTGCGTCGTCAGGTTCCCGATCGTGTTGAAGACGAGGTACGCAAGCGAGAACGTCCCCTCCGCTGTCGTCGTCGCGAAGTCACCGATCGTCACGCCGATGTCCTCGCCGCCCGGTTTTGCACGAAGTCGCGCGGCCATCGCCTTGGACAGCTCGATCCCGTGCACCGGCACGCCTCGCTCCGCGAGCGGGAGCGCGATCCGCCCCGTGCCGATCCCGAGCTCGAGCGCGCGTCCGTTCCCGGCGAGCTCGGCGAGGAAGTCGACGACGGGGTCGACGACCTCCGGATCGAACATGTCCGCCGACGACTCGTCGTACCTGGCGGCGACGGGCTCGTCGAAGTAGCCGTCCTCGGCGTCCACGGCCGGAACGTACCGCACGCACGAGGTAGCGTCCTCTCCGTGGAGTCGAGGGTCGTCTGGCGTGGCCTCGACGCGTACCGCAGCGAGTACGCGGACGTGCGCATCGACGGTGGGCGCCTCTTCGCCCGCGGCGCGCAGATCGGGATCGAGCCCGAGCCGTACCTGTTGCGGTACCGGTTGGAGCCCGGACGCGTCGCACTCGAGATCGAAGGCGGACGCTCGCTGGAGCTCGAGCTCGGCGAGCACGATGCGTTCGACCTCGCCTTCTCGCCCCTGTTCAACTCGATTCCCGTGCTCCGCGACGGCCTGCACGAGGGCGGGGACGCGCGCGACTACCTGATGGCCTTCGTCTCCGTCCCCGAGCTCACCGTCGAGGAGTCGCGACAGCGCTACGAGCCGCTCGGGCCTGGGGGGCTGATCCGCTTCCGCTCGGATGACTTCGTCGCCGACCTCGACTTCGACGAGGACGGGCTCGTCCGCAGCTACGAGGGGCTCGCCGAGCGAATCGCCTAGCCGCGTTGTGCTTTACTCGCGGCCGTAGCGCCGACCAAGGAGCCGAGATGCTCGCGGCAGTCATGTCCATCGAGGAGGCCTTCGTGACCTATTCGGAGGGTATGACGCTTGCTGCGCAGAACGCTCGACCTTGGGACCCCGGCGCATGTAGACGCCGGTAGGACAACGCTCAACGGGCCGCGGCCGTGAACGGCGGCGCGGACCTGGTCGCCGTCTTCCTGCACTGGACCTGGTGGCGGGCGCTGCTCCACAGGGGCTGGTGGCTCGTCACGAGCGTCTACCTCGTCGTCGACGCCGGCCTCTCGCCGTCCCAGCTCGTGCTGATCGGCGCGGCGCAAGGAGTGGTCGGGCTCGTCTTCGAGATCCCGGCCGGCGTGCTCGCGGACACGATCAGCCGCAAGTGGTCGCTCGTTCTCTCGCACGCGCTGATGGGGACAGCGATGATCGCCACAGGCCTCGTCACCGACTTCGGCTCGCTCCTCGCGACGCAGATGCTCTGGGGGCTGTCGTGGACGTTCGCCAGCGGCGCCGACGTCGCCTGGATCACCGACGAGCTCGACGAGCCCGCGCGCATCTCCGTCGTCCTCGTGCGAGCAGGCCGGGCTGAGCTGACCGGCGCCGCGGCCGGCCTCGTGGGCCTCGGCGCGCTCGGCACGCTGCTCGAGCGGAGCACGGCGATCGTGCTCGCCGGAGCGGCGATGCTGCTCATCGGCCTCTACGTCGTCGTCCGCTTCCGCGAGCAGCGGTTCGTGCCCGCGTCCACTAAGCGCTGGTCGGCCTCCTGGTCGATCCTCGTGCGCGGGACGGCCCTCGTGCTCCACAGCCGCGGGCTCCTGATCGTGTTCGCGGCGACGTTCCTCGTCAACGGCGCGTGGGTTGGCGCCGGCCGGCTCTGGCCCAAGCGGGTCGTCGACCTCGGGCTGCCTGTTGATCCGGTCGCGTGGTTCACCGTCCTCGGTGTCCTCACGCTGCTCGTGGGCGCGGCCGCGCTGCGCGTGGTCGAGGCCCGCATCGACGACGTGCCCACGGGGCTGCGCGGCTATGTCGTCGCCTGTGCGGCCGGAATGCTCGGGCTGCTCGCACTGGCCTGGGCTCCCGAGGGCGTGAGCGCAAGTGCGGCCGTGCTGCTCGTCGCAGGGATCGCGGTGCCGCTGACGCGCACGATCGGCACGATTTGGGTGAACCGGCAGACGAGCGGCGACGTCAGAGCGACCGTGCACTCGTTTCTCGCACAGGCGGAGTACTTGGGGGAGATCGTGGCTGGGCTCGGGATCGTGCTCGTCGCCTTGGCCGCGGGCCTCTCGCCGGCGCTCGTGACCTCCGCCGGGCTGTTCGCGCTCACGATCGTGCTCATCGGTCTCCGTTACGGTGACGCTGCGCGATGGCCTACGACGAGGAGCTTGCCAACCGAATCCGCGAACAGGTCGCCGGCGAATCCGGCCTGACCGAGCAGAAGATGTTCGGCGGGCTCGCCTTCCTGATCGGCGGCAACATGGCGATCGCCGCCAGTGGTCAGGGCGGAGTGCTGGTCCGCGCCGACCCGGAAGAGTCGGAGCGGCTCGTCGCCAAGACGGACGCGCGGCTGATGGAAATGCGCGGGAAGCAGATGCGCGGCTGGCTACGGGTCGACGCGGAGCACGTGCGCACGAAGGCTCAGCTCGCGAAGTGGGTCGAGCTCGGCACGACGTACGCCCGCTCGTTGCCCGCGAAGGGCTAGCGGCCCTGGATGGCGACGTTCGCGCTGATCCACGGCGGCGGCGACGTCGGGTGGTCCTGGCATCTGGTCGAAGCCGAGCTGCGCGATCGAGGACATGACGTCGTGGCACCCGACCTCCCCTGCGAAGACGACTCGGCCGGGCTCTCGGAGTACGCGGACGCGGTGCTCGAGGCGATCGGCGACCGGGGCGAGCTGGTCGTCGTCGGGCATTCGCTCGGCGGCTTCACGGCGCCACTCGTCTGCGACCGAACGCCTGTGGAGCTGCTCGTGCTCGTCGCGGGCATGATTCCTGCGCCCGGCGAACGCGCAGGGGAGTGGTGGGCCAACACGGGCTACGAGCAGGAGAGCCGCCAGGTGTACGACGACGAGCTCGCCACGTACTACCACGATGTCGCGCCGGAGCTGGCAGCCGAGGCGCTGAGGCGGGAGCGCGACCAGTCGGGCACGCCGATGCAAGAGCCGTGGCCGCTCGAGGCGTGGCCAGAGGTGCCCACGCGGTTTTTGCTGTGTCGCGACGACCGCGTCTTCCCGGCGCCCTTCATGCGCCGGGTGGCCTGGGAGCGCCTGGGCATCGCTGCCGACGAGATCGACGGCGGGCACTGCGTAGCTCTTAGCCGTCCACAGGAGCTGGCGGCGCGCCTGGGCGGATACCACGCCTCGCGCGTCACCGCGCAGTCCTAGGCCTTGACCTTCCGGTTACCCGCCATCGCGGTTTGGCGCTGGCGCTGATGCGTCGACCGCGTCGTGACGTCCATGCTGACTCGCAACCACTCTCCGAAAGGCATCCAGATGACGAGCAAATCCAGGACTTCCCTCGCGACCTTCGCAGCGTTACCGCTTGCCCTACTGGCTCTAGTCGGTTGCGGCGGCAACGGGAGCAACGACAACGGGTCGGCGGCGCCTCCGAAGACGAGTAACGGACGGTCGGCCACGATCGGCGTCGCCGACGAGAGCCTCGGAAAGATCCTCGTCAACTCGCAGGGCCGCACCCTCTACCTCTTCCAGCAGGACACGGGAACGACGAGCACCTGCACCGGCGCCTGCGCCGCGAACTGGCCGCCGCTGCTCGAGAACGGCACGCCTGCGATCGGCAGCGGGGCGAACGCGTCGCTGCTCGGAACGACCACACGCCCGAACGGCAAGCGGCAGATCACGTACAACGGCCACCCGCTCTACACCTTCGCGAAGGACACGAAGGCCGGCGACACGAACGGCCAAGGGCTCAACTTCTTCGGCGGCCTCTGGTACGCCGTCTCTCCCTCGGGCAACCAGGTCACCGGCCAGTCGAACTCCGGCGGCGGCGGCGGTGGTGGTGGGTACGGCTACTAGGGCCGGCTACCAGGTCGGCGCCGCGCACCATGCCTCGAGCCGGGCCACTGCCTGGGCCAGCTCGAGAGCCGAGACCGTGAGAATCTCGGCGTACTCGACGAGCGGAACGCGCGGCGCCGGATCCTGTCCAGCTAGCGCCATGAGGACGTAAGCGATGGGAAGCGAATGCGTGACGACGAGGGCGCCGCGCTCCGGCCGCTCGACGATGCTCCGATACCCGGCCGCGTAGCGTCCCACCAGCGCCTGTCTTGGCTCGCCGCCTCCTGGAGGCTCGGCTGCCGAGTCGTTCGCGAACGCCCACGCCAGATACGAGTCGAGCGGCCCGCCCTCGTAGCTCCCGTACAGCGGGTCGTTGAGCTCGGGCAGCACGATCCGTCGCACTGGTCTCTGCGCGAGGGCGACGTCCGCGGTCTGGCGCGTCCGCTCGAGCTCGGATGTCACGCAGAGGTCGATGTCCTCGCCGGAGATGTCCTTCGCGAGGGCTCGCGCCTGCGCCAGCCCGCGCTCGGTCAAAGGGCAGCGGACCTCCACCTGTCCCGTTGCCAGCCCTCGTGCGCTGAAGACGCTCTCTCCGTGCCGGACAAGAAGCGCTCGCTCCATCTGAGCGCCGTCTAGCTCACTCGACGTCTGCCGCGACGAGGAGGTCGCCCCCGGCCTGGTGGACGGACCGGTTCGCGAGGTGGAGGCTCTCCGCGACACGGGCGACACCGAGGTCGCCGACGGCGTCGATGCCGGTGCCCATGATGGTCGGCGCGATCCCGACGACGAGGCGGTCGACGAGCCTCTCGGCGAAGAAGGACGTGATCACGCGTGCGCCGCCCTCGACGAGGAGTGAACCAACGCCAAGCGCTCGCAGCGTCTTCAGCGCGCTCGCCAGGTCCACACCGCGTGGGCCGGCATCGACGACCTGGACACCGACTGCGCGCGAGCGAAGGACGGCGCGACGCTCCTCGCTCGAGGCTTCGGTCGTGATCACGACAGTCCCGGCGCCGTCGTCGAGGACGCGTGCCGTCGGGGGCAGCCGCAACGACGAGTCGAGGACGACACGAAGGGGCGACGACCCGGCGACCATGCGAACGGTCAGCTGAGGATCGTCGACGATCGCCGTGCCGATGCCGACGAGCACCGCATCACACGCGGCGCGGAGACCATGCGAGATCCGCCGCTCGGCCTCGCTCGAGATCCACCTTGCGTCGCCTTGCCGCGTCGCGATCCGCCCGTCGACCGTCTGCGCGTACTTGAGCACGACATAGGGTCGCCACGGCGGCGCGGCGGTGCGTCCGAGCAGAGGGGCCACGTCGGCCGCATCCCCGATCGGATTGCCGTCGAGCGGGACGCCGGCGGGCGCGACGTGCCCGAGCCTCGCCTCCTTCGCATGGAGGTACCCGATGTTCCGGACATGAGGCGACGTCTGGAGGGGGAGGGTCCGCTCGACGTCGATCCCGGCGCGCGAGAGCGCCTCCACCTTGCTCGGATTGTTCGTCAGCAGCCGAACGGAGCGGACACCGAGCAGGACGAGGCAGCGGGAGGCCGCGTCGTACGATCGTGCGTCCGGCGGAAAGCCGAGGCGGCAGTTGGCGTCGATCGTGTCCGCGCCGTCCTCCTGAAGCATGTACGCGCGCAGCTTGTTCACCAGCCCGATGCCGCGTCCCTCCTGATCCGTTGCGTAGACGAGGACGCCGCGCCCTTCGGCTGCGATCTCGCGCGCTGCTTCTCGAAGTTGCGGGCCGCAGTCGCAGCGCAGAGAGCCGAGCGCATCACCGGTCAGACACTCCGAGTGGATCCGGGTCAAGACCGAGCTGCCGTCGCCGAGGTCGCCGCGCACGAGCGCGAGGTACACCTCGCCGGAGGCAAGCTCGAACGCGCGCAGCTTGAACTCCCCGAAAGTGGTGCCCAGCTGGAGCGACGCGACCTCGCGAAGGGACACGCCGAGTTACTTTAGTGACGTGGGGACGGTCTCTGCGAACGAGAGGCAGGCGCGCGGAGTTCGGTTCGTCGCGCCCTATCTCGTCGAGCTCGCCGAAGTCGCCGTCCCGAGCCTCGGATCAGGGGACGTCCTCGTGCGGGCGGACTTCTCCGGAATCAGCGGCGGTACGGAGATGCTCGCCTACCGCGGGGAGCTCGACTCCGGCATCTCGAAGGACGAGACGCTCGGCGCCCTCACAGGCACCTTCGAGTATCCGTTCACGTACGGCTACAGCGCGGTCGGCACCGTCGAGGCCTCACGGGGCGAAGTCGGCGAGGGAGAGCATGTCTTCGCATTCCATCCACATCAGACGCGCTTCGTGGTTCCGGCCGCCGACGTCGTGCCGATCGGCGCGTGCGACCCGCGCGCGGCGACGCTCTTCCCGCTCGTCGAGACGGCGCTCCAGATCTCGCTCGACAGCGGCATTCGCTACCGCGAGGTCGCCGCCGTTGTCGGTCTCGGCCCGGTCGGGATCTTGACCGCACTCTTGCTCACGCGAGGCGGTGCGGTCGTCGTGGGAAGCGACCCGAAGCCTTGGCGCCGCGAAGCCGCCCAGGCGTGCGGGCTCGAGGCGGTGAGACCCGAAGAGCTCGGCGACGCGGTCCGCGCCGCGACGGGCGGGCGTGGCGCCGATTTCATCGTCGAGGCGACGGGGAATCCAGACGCGCTCGGCGCGGTCCTCGGCCTACTCTCGACGGAGGGCGTCGCGATCGTCGCTTCCTGGTACGGCACGAAGCAGGTCACCCTTCCGCTCGGGGCCGAGTTCCACCGCCGGCGGCTCGAGATCCGCAGCAGCCAGGTCTCGACGATCGGCCGCCGAGCTGCCGGCTGGGATCGACAGCGGAGGCGCGCGGAGGCACGAGCCCTGCTCGCTGAGCTCTCGCTCTCCTTCCTCGCCTCGCACACCTTTCCGTTCGAGCGCGCACCTGAGGCATACGCCACACTCGACCGCGGGGACGAAGGCGTCGTGCACGTCGCCCTCGCGTACTCATGAGTGGATTCGAAGTCGGCGCGTCGGCGGGCTTGCGGGCGCTGCACCGTCTGCCCTGGCTACCGCCTCCCGAGGGCGAGCTGCACGCACACGATTACCGAGTGGAGGTCGTGGTCGAGCGAGCGACCCTCGACGGGCGAGGGATGGTCTGCGACCTCGACGTCGTCGAGGCCGCGCTCCGAGACGCCGTTGGCGCCCTCGAGGGCAAGGACCTCGACTCGATTCGGCCGCCGGAGGCGGAAGCCGTCACTGTCGAGATCCTCGCGCGCTGGTTTCACGAACGGCTCGCCGATGCAATCCGCATCGCGGGCGGCGAGGCTCTTGCGGTGCGCGTCTGGGAGTCCCCGACGGCGTTCGGCGGCTATCGCGCTCGCGTGTCGTGAGCGACCCGCAGCTCGTGCTCCCGCTCGTCACGCTGGGCGATCCCGGCCGCCTGACCGGCGGCTACCTGTACCACCGGCGCATGGCGGAAGCGGCCTCGGCGAGCCAGGCGCGGATCGTCTTTCTCTCCTTTCCCGAGTGGCCCTTCCCGCTCGCTGCTCTTCGCGGTGGAGCAGTGCTACGCCGGTCGGTGGAGCTCCGGGCGAGCGCCCTTCTGCTCGACTCGATTGCCGCTGCGCTCGCGGGCCCTGCTCTTGCGACACGCCGTCTCGCCGTGCCGGTGATCGGCGTCCTTCATCAGCCGCCCGGCGGAATCGACCACGGCGCCGTTCGCGCGAGCGTCCAGGCACCGCTCGATCGGCTCGCGTTGCGCCGTGCGGACGTCCTGATCGCGCCGAGCGACCTGCTCGCGGAACAACTCGCCGAGGCAGGCCTCGCGCGGTCGCGGATTCGAGTGGTGCCCCCGGGGCGGGACGTTGCGCCGGCCGGCGAAGGCCTCGCGCAGGAGCTTCGTCATGGGCGCCGGGCCGCGTTCCTCACGGTCGCCAACTGGCTGCCGCAGAAAGGGATCCTCGAGCTCCTCGAGGCGTTCGCGCGGCTTCCGGCCGATGCGGGGACGCTCCATCTCGCCGGCGACGAGTCGGCCGCGCCACGGTACGCGGCACGCGTTCGGTCTCGCCTTCGCGCAGGCGACCTCGACGGCCGCGTCGTCGTGCACGGGTCTCTGTCCCCCCAGGACGTCGCGGGCCTCTATCGATCCGCCGACGTCTTCGTGCTCCCGGCGACTCGTGAGTCCTACGGAGCTGTCTGGGGCGAGGCGACCGCTTTCGGCCTCCCCGTCGTGGGCTGGCGGGCCGGGAATCTCCCGAACCTGGTCGAGGATGAGCGCGAGGGTCTCCTCGTGGAGCCCGGCGACGTGGAGGCCTTGTCGCGGGCCCTGTCGCGGCTCGCAGTCGAGCCCGATGAGCGGGCGAGGCTCGGCGCGGCGGCAAAGCGCCGAGCCCTTGCGCTCCCGACCTGGGAGGACTCCGCAGCGCTCTTCTTCGCGACGATCCGGGAAGCGCTCGAACGCGGATCGGCTAGGGCCGGCAGAGCAAGTCGTCGAGGTAGCGACCCATCGCGCCGATAGCGTCCTCACCGACCCCGTTGACCGCGACGACGAACATGCGGCGACCGTCGCTCGTGCCGGCGGCGAACGTGATGTAGCCGGGCGTCGCGCCGGTGTGCCCGTAGAACCAGCGACCCGACGCGGCCTCCGTCCGAGACGACATCGCGGGCGGGATGGCCACCGTGGCCTACCGCGACGGACGGATTCTGCTCACGCAGTGGCCGGCGGCCCGCGTGGACGCGC
>JBKPFP010000451.1:0-2503 GCA_046744435.1 Actinomycetota bacterium
GGAGTCGGCGGTGAAGTCGATCGGCGGCTCCATCGCCGTCAGCGCGACCAGCTGGAGCATGTGGTTCTGGAAGATGTCGCGGACCGCGCCGGCCTGCTCGTAGAACGCCGCGCGCCCCTCGATCCCGATCGACTCGGCGACGGTGATCTGGACATGGTCGATGAACTGCCGGTTCCAGATCGGCTCGAAGTTGCCGTTCGCGAACCGCAGCGCGAGCATGTTCTGGACGGTCTCCTTCCCGAGGTAGTGGTCGATGCGGAAGACCTCCTCCTCGGTGAAGTCGCTGCTGATGAGCTCCGTCAACCGGCGCGCGGACTCGAGGTCGTGGCCGAACGGCTTCTCGACGATCAGCCGCGTCCAGCCGTCGGAGGTGCGGTGCTTGCCGATCATCTCGACTCCGGTCGGCATCATCTGCGGTGGGATCGCGAGGTAGTAGACGCGGTTGCCCCGAGTGCCCCGTTCCTCGTCGAGCTCGGTCAGCAGCGAGACAAGCCGGTCCTCTGCGCCCTCCTCGGCGAAGTCGGCCGCCAGGTAGCGCGTCCCCTGGGCGAGCCAGTCCCAGACGTCCTGCTTGAGATCGTCGCGGCCGAACTCGCGCACGGCGTGCTCCATCCGGTCGCGGAACTCGTCGTCCGTCGACTCCGTCCGGGCGACTCCGACGACCGCGAACTGCTCGGGCAGCAGGCGCCGGTGCGCGAGCGCGTAGAGGGCGGGGAAGATCTTCCGCCGCGTCAGGTCGCCCGAGGCGCCGAAGACGACGAGCACGCACGGCTCCGGCGCCCGGCGCGGGCGGAGCCCTTCGAGCAGCGGGTTCTCGGCGACCTCCGTCATTCGTGCTTGATCGGGTGGCCGCCGAACTGCTCGCGCAGGGCTGCGTTGATCTTGGCCGCGAAGGACTCGTCTTCCCGTGAGGCGAAGCGCGCGAAGAGGGAGGCGCTGATCACCGGCGCCGGGACGGCTTCGTTGACCGCCTCCATGACCGTCCAGCGGCCCTCACCGGAGTCATCGACGTACCCGGCGACGTCGGCGAGGTCGCGGCCGTGGGCGTCGAACGAGTCGTGCAGGAGCTCGAGCAGCCACGAGCGGACGACGGAGCCGTAGCGCCAGATGCCCGAGATCTCCTCCAGGTCGAGGTCGAACTCCGAGTGGTGGAGGATGTCGAACCCCTCGGCGTAGGCCTGCATGAGGCCGTACTCGATCCCGTTGTGCACCATCTTCACGAAGTGGCCGGCGCCCGACGGCCCCGTGTGCGCGTAGCCGCCCTCGGGCGCGAGCGAGCGGAAGACGGGCTCGAGGCGCGCGACCGGCTCCTCGTCGCCGCCGGCCATCAGGCAGAAGCCCTCCTTCAGGCCCCAGATGCCGCCCGAGACCCCGACGTCCACGAAATGGATGCCGCGCTCAGCGGCGTCGCGTGCGCGCTGCTGCGAGTCCCGAAAGTTCGAGTTTCCCCCGTCGACGAGCATGTCGTCCCGTCCGAGCAGGTTGATCAGCTGGGCCACGGTCTGGCCCGTGATCTCGCCCGCCGGCACCATCAGCCACACTGCGCGCGGCCGGTCGAGCTCCCGCACGAGCTCCGCGAGCGATTCGGCCGTCGACTCGACGTTCGGGTCGTAGGTCATGACCTCGTGCCCGTCGCGGCGCAACCGCTCGGTCATTCCCGACCCCATCCGTCCCAGGCCGACCATTCCGAGCTTCATAGGTCCTCCAGTCTCACACGGCAGACCCGTCTGCCGCGTTCCTCGAGCGCCTCGAGGTCGCCCGCCGACTGGGCCGCGATCAGCCGCCGGAAGCCGAAGTCGCGCCCCGGGATGGCGAGCTCCTCGCCGAGGTCGTCCACGACCTGCAGCGCCAGAACCGTGTTCGGCCCGCCCTTGTGCAGCTGGCCGGTCGAGTGCAGGTAGCGCGGCCCGAGCCCGCAGGTAACCGCGCAACCCGTCTCGCGCGCCCGCTCCACGAGCGGCTCCAGCTCCTCGGCGCGGGCCGGATCGACGAACGCGAGGATCGCGACGTAGTCGCCTTCGCGCGCCTGTGCGAGCAGCTCCTCGACTGAGCTCGCGGGCTCGAGCTCGACCTCGCCGCCGGCGAGGATCGCCGCCGTCCGGTCCTTCGCCGCCTGCACGTCGGGCTGGTCGAACGGATTGATGCCGAGAATCGACCCCGCCACCGCAGTCGCGAACTCCCAGCGGAAGAACTCGGCGCCGATGTCCTGCGGGTCGTCGAGCCGAACTCGTGCCGGCTCGCGGTCCGGCCCCGCCGGCGGCTCGCCGGGCACGGGCACCAGGCCCTTGCCCTGCTTGCCGGTCGACTCGGCCAGCAGCTGCTCGGCCCAGAGCCCGAAGCCGCCCGGCGTGTCCTCGATGCAGATCTTGTCGCGCCCCTCGGACCAAGCGCCTCCGAGCTGCTCGCCGAGCTGGAAGCCGGGGTTCTCCTCGCCGAGGCGGCACCAGTCGGCCATCGCCACGGCCCGCTCGAGGATCGCGCGCACGTCGAGGCCCATCAGCTC
>JBKPFP010000344.1:0-3128 GCA_046744435.1 Actinomycetota bacterium
GACTGGGTCGACGCGTGGGACGACACCTTCGATCTGATGCCACAGATCGACGCCATGGTTCTCGGCGGCGGCATGTATCCGGGCTACGAGGAGTACTGGAGCGCGGTGCACGCCGACCCACAGAGCGTATTGCCCAACACCGGAAAGCCCGCGACGCCAGGCGAGGTCGAATACGCAAGCTTCGCACTCGACACGCCTCATGTGGTCTTGTCCACGAAGCTCGACAGCGTGTCCTGGAAGACGACTCGGATCGTTCGTGACGTCGAGGAGATCCGGGCCATGAAAGAGCAGCCCGGGAAGGACATCTACGCCGTCGGGGGACCGACACTCGTCTCGAGCCTGATGAATCAGGGCCTAGTCGACGAGCTCCGGCTCGACGTGCATCCGATCGTCCTTGGTGGGGGAAACGCGCTCTTCAACGGAGTGAAGGAGCGGTACCCACTGCGGCTCCTCGAAGCGAAGCCGCTCGGGTCGGGTCAGGTTCGGTTGATCTACGCGGGCCGTCCAGACGAGACGTGATGCAAGCACGCACTCCCTTCGATGAGAGGAGAACACGATGCTTCTACAGGACAAGACAGCCATCATCTACGGCGCGGGCGGTGCGATCGGTAGCGCCGTTGCGCGGGCATTTGGTGCGGAAGGTGCGAGGGTCTTCCTGACCGGTCGCAATCTCGCTCAGGTTCAGGCGGTCGCCGAGGAGATCGCCGCAGCGGGCGGATCGGCCGAAGCGACAGAGGTCGATGCGCTCGACGAAGAGGCCGTCGACCGGCAAGTCGATCAGGTGGCCGAGCAGGCAGGCGGAATCGACGTGAGCTTCAACGCCGTCGGAGTCCACGCGGTCCAGGGCACGCCGCTGACCGAGCTTGCGCTCAGCGATTTTGCCTATCCGATCAGCACGTGGCCGGCGACCCAGTTCCTGACGGCTCGCGCGGCGGCGAGGCACATGGTCACGAAGCGCAAGGGCGTCATCCTCACGCTCACGGCGTCGCCCGCCCGCCTCGCGCTTCCCGGGGCCGGCGGGTTCGGCGTCGCCTGCGCAGCGATCGAAGCGCTGACGCGCACGCTCGCCGCCGAGCTCGGGCCGCAGGGCGTCCGAGTCGTCTGCCTGGAGCCGCACCGGATCGCCGACAGCGGCGCCAGCGCCGATCCTCGGAGCGATGGCGCCGAGTTCCGGAAGGCCCTGGAGGACATGACGCTCCTCAAGCGGCTCCCGACGCTGGCCGAAGTCGCGAACACGGCGGTCTTCCTCGCGTCGGATCACGCCGGCGCGATGACCGGCGCGGTCGCCAACCTCACCGGCGGCATGGCCGTGGACTGAAGCTGTCAGAGGCGCATGGCGGACAGCACGTGCTCGCGAAACGCCTGCGCCGCGGGCGTCGGGCGCTCGCCTTCACGCCACACCAGCGAGACGGGCAGCGCCTGGCGCGGGCTAAGCGGGCGGATCGCCAGGCGGTCTCCGTGCGAGGCGACGACCGACCGCGGCATGAGCGTTACGCCGAGCCCGCGCGCGGTGAGCTCCCGCACGGTCTCCAGCTCGTTGGCCTCCGCAACGAACCGCGCGCTCGGCACTAGCGCGAGCTGCGCATCGCGCAGCGCCGACCCGGCGCCGTAGGTCACCAGAGCCTCGCCGGCCAGGCGCTCGAGGCGCACGCGCTTGGCGTGCGCGAGCGGATGGTCGAGGGGCGTGACGAGGACGAGCTCCTCGTCCAGCAGCCGCACGCCCTCGAGCCCGTCGAGGGCGTCGGGGTCGACGAGAGCGGTCACGAGATCGAGGCTGCCGTCACGGAGCTGGCCGAGCAGCCTGAAGGCGACGTCTTCTCGCACGGTGATGGCCACCCCGGGGTGGGCTCGGCTGAAGTCGGCGATCAGCTCGGCGGGGTGCACGGGACCGACCGGCGGGACGCCGCCGAGGCGCAGCGTGCCGCGGACCAGCCCCTGCAAAGCGTCCAGGTCGGCGCGCACGCCGTCCACCTCGGCGAGCGCGCGCCGCGCCCGCGCCAGGACGAGCTCGCCTGCCTCGGTCACCTCGACGCGACGGGTGGTGCGACGCAGCAGCTCGACGCCGAGCTCGCGCTCGAGCCGGCCAACCTGCTGCGAGAGCGCCGACTGTGCGACGTAGAGGTCCCGCGCGGCCTGCGTGAACGAGCGGCGGCGAGCGACGGCGTCCAGGTAGCGCAGCTGACGAAGCTCCATTCAGGAATAACTTATCTCGTTCGCTTCTGAGTGCTGTCAGATCTTTGCATTGCGCGATGGATCCCTTGCCTGGCAACGTAGGCCCATGTCCACTCCGCCTCTCACGGCCGAGGTCAAGCTGCTCGCCCCGGACGAGGCCCGCGAGGAGGTTCTCGTCGAGGAGCTCGTCGGCGTGATCAACGGCGCCTACGCGGTCGGCGAGGCCGGACTGTGGCTCGAGGGTACGACGCGGATCCGGCCGGCTGAGATCGCCGAGGCGATCCGCAGCGGTGGAATGCTCGCGGCCACGCTCGAAGGCCGACTCGTGGGCTGCGCGTACGTGCACCCGCTGGACGCGGACACGGCGGATCTGGGTCTCGTCTCGGCGGCGCCGGACCAGTGGGGCAAGGGCATCGGCCGCGAGCTGGTGCGCTCGGCGGAGGAGTTGATGCGGTCGCGCGGCGTGACGACGATGCAGCTCGAGCTGCTCGTCCCGAAGGGATCGGTACATCCGGAGAAGGAACGCCTCCGCAGCTGGTACACCCGGCTCGGCTACCAGGTCGTCCGCACGTCGTCCTTCGAGGAAGTGGCGGCGCACCTCGCGCCTCAGCTCGCCGCGCCGTGCGAGTTCCTCATCTTCCGCAAGCCACTGGGAGAGGCGCCACGCGGCGGCGGGGCGCTAACCCTCTCGACTGAGGTTGGAGCTCCTTTGTGAACCCTCCGTGCGAGCTGCCGCCAATCCCTGCTCAGAACAGACCCGCGTAGGCGTTCAACGCGGGCTGCCCACCGAGATGGGCGTACAGCACCCTCGAGCCCCGTGCGATCCGCTCCGAGCGGACGAGATCGATCAACGCTGCCATCGACTTCCCCTCGTACACGGGATCGGTGAGCATGCCCTCGAGGCGGGCGCACAGCCGGATGGCCTCGATCGTCTTCTCGTCCGGAATGCCGTACGT
>JBKPFP010000052.1:0-10606 GCA_046744435.1 Actinomycetota bacterium
AGGAGGGAGGCCGCATGAGCCGTTACGCGCGCACACAGCCTGAGCCGAGCTCGTGGTGGCCACTTGTCGCGATCGCTCTCGGAGCCTTGGGCAGCCAGGCGCTTCTTGCAGTCCACCTCGTACTCGAGGCCGCCGACGGGAGCCCCTGGCTGTGGATGCTTATGGCCGTTCCCGGCGTCATCTTCTTCGTCGCCGGGCTCACGCTCGCGATCGGATCAGGCGTCCCCGTCAGGGAGCGGCTTGCGAGCATCCCTGCAGCCCTCCTCGGCTACTCGCCGCGCCGATAGCCGGCGCGCCGCTGCACCACTCTGGCGGTCAGACGGAGTCGTCTGCGGCGGCTGGGCGTGCCGGTAGGACCGGCAGCGGTTTGGGGCGTTCGACGGGCCGGAGGAGCGCAGAGAGGACGCGCGCAGAATCCGTAATCGGCCGGAACGAGCTTTGCTCTTCTCCGTAAGTCGCCGGTATCGGCACCCACGCGACGTCGAGCCCGGCGACGAGGGCGGCTTTGAGCTGTCTGCTCTCGGCCTCGTAGCCGTCGCCCGCAAGTGGAAGGTCGAGCGCACGGCCGCGCAGGAGCCGCATGCCCGACTGCGTATCGCGCACGGATCGTCCCGTTGCCAGCTCGAGCAGTCGTCGACTGACCCGGTTCGCGACCCGGCGCTGCCACGGCATCGCGGCGAGGTCGGAAAATCGGTCGCCGATCACGAGTTCGGCTGTCGAGCCCGCGGCGACGAAAGCTGGGAGCGCCGCCGGTGGGTGCTGACCATCGGCGTCGATGACAACGACCGCGTCGGGCTTCGGTGTCCGATCCAGCGCCGCCGCGATGCCTGTGCGGAGCGCTGCACCTTTCCCGCGCCGCTTGCGATGTCGGACAAGGTCTTGTCCGAGGTCGACCGCCAGCTGCTGCAACTTGCCGGCAACGCGAGGATTCGATCCGTCGTCAACGATCGTCAGACCGCCGACCTGGGAAAGCAGCTCCTCGACGAACGAGCGCTGCGGGACGTCGTCGTAGCTGGGCATGACGGCCCAAACGCGCGTCGGCACGAGGGCGCCGTGCGGGACGGTCACTGTGGGCTCCGCAGCGCGTTGGCGCCGCGCGCCGCTTGCGCGACAAGCGAGCGGCCAGCGAGGGCGCTTCCGAATCCGAGTGCGATGCCGCCGAGGACGTCGAGCGGGAAGTGGGCGCCGAAGGCCACGCGGGTGACCGCGTTCAGCGCAACGTAGGCGACCAGAAGAACGCGGACCCTGGGGACGGCGAACCAGGCCGAGGCTGCGAGCGCCGCGATGACCGCCATGTGGCCGCTCGGAAAAGATTCGATCGCCGCCCAGTTCCGCCCGTAGGCGAGCGCGATCTCCGCCGGCTCGAAGACCTCGGACGGCCGCGGCCGGTCGTAGACCGCATAGAGGGCCTGGAGGAGCCCCAGGGCGAGCGAGACGGAGACCACCTCGAGCGCGAGGACGCCGGGGAGCCGGCGGGGTCGCGTTAGGAGGACTCCCACGAGGATCATCGAGGCAAGGAGCGCATAGTTCCGAGCCGGCTCCTCGAGCAACTCGAAGAGGAGCTTCGGCCCCGGCCCGAGAGCGTTCACCCAGCGAAAGAGTGTCTCGTCGACGCGTTGAAGGTCGGTGCCGGCGGCGAGCAGCCCGGTCGCGAGCACGAGCGCGTACACGGCGGCCAGCGTTCCGACCCAGCGGACGGCCCAACGACGCACGCAGACACCGACCAGGGGCACGAGACCGACGAGCGTCACAGCCCCGCCGAGGAAGAACAGCGCGCGGTAGCTCTCGGTCACGGCGATCAGGCCTCCTGCGAGCGGCAAGGCGAGGGCCGAGGCGATCGCCCGGACCGAGAAGAAGAGCGCCGTGTACGCCCCGGCCTCTCCCGGCGGAATCATCGACGCAAGGACGGGGAAGCCGGCGGTCGAGACGATCCCGAAGCCGGCGGCTGCCGCGACGAGCGCCGGCGCGGAAACGACGAGGCTCGTGCTGAGCGGAACTGCGAGGAGGCCGGTCCCCATCAGCGCGACACCAAGGAGCAGCATCGGCCGGAGCTGCTCCGGCCGCCTCACCCGCCCGGAGCCGAACACCGCCGCGGCCGTGACGACGCCGAAGGCGGCCAAGACGAGAGCGGCTCGAGCCGGCGTCAATCCGAGCACGTGGTCGGCATAGAGGACGAAAAAGGCCGGAAGCGCGGCGTACCCGAGGACCCAGAGCACCTCGGCGACGAGGAGCGAGCGCACCCCCGGCCGCGTCGCGGCCGCGACGTAGTGGCGAAGCGGGCGGCCCTCGCCCGTCTCCGGCGCGGGCGCGTCAGGCTCGTCTACTCGGGCCAGTGTGGGGAGCGCGAGCAGCGGCAGCAGGGCCGCCGCGGCCGCGAACGGCGCCCAGAGCGCGAGTCCCGTGAGGGCGCCACCTGCAGCCAGCCCGAGCAGACCGCCGACGAGGAGCGCGAGCTCTTGGGCGCTCGTCGCCCTCGCCCGCTCGCCACTGGGGAAGAGCTCAGCGACGAGCGCGCGATGCGCGGTCGTGACCGCGTTCAAGCCGGTGTACACCGTCGTGGCGAAGACGGCAAGCACGAGATAGGAGGACGACGAGCCAAGCGCAATCGCCATCAGCCCGCCGGCCGCCAGCACGCTCCCACCGAGTACGAACGGGAGTCGGCCGCCGCCTCCCCGCGCGCGCCTCCGGTCGCTCCAGTAGCCGACGAAAAGTGGCACGAAAAACCCCGCGCCCGCGTTTACGAGCATCACGACGCCAATTAGCCCGGGCGCGTTCTCGATCCGGTCGAGCAGGACGGGCAGGTACGTGGTCGTGACGGCGCGCCCCATGCCCGCGCCGACCGCGGCGGCCGCGAACGAGACCAGGTAAACGCTTCCGCCTCCGACCCGCACGCGGCGAACAGACCGACTCCCGGTGAGCGCGATCGAGCTCATCGTCCGGGAGCGACGATTCGCAGGGCGCCCGGGCGGATGGTCAGGTCGACGGTGCCGGAACCGAGCTCGAGCGTGTCCGCGATCACAGGCGAGCCCGCCGTGGCAACGCGAACGCGTTGCGCGCGTCGCCGCGTGATGGCCCGCGCGTCTCGGCCGCGACGGAGTGCCGCCAGTGCGGCCACAGTGTCGAGTCGCCCGCGCGTGTGGACGGCGACGACGTCGATCAAGCCGTCGGAAGGGTCTGCATCGGGTGCCACCGCAAGGCGCGGGCCGTAGAACTGGAGGTTGGCCGCGAAGAGCTGACCGAGCGTTTCGAGCTCGCTCTCGCCGTCCAGCTCGAGCGCCATGCGAACGGGGTGGAAGTCCGCGATTGCGCCGAGACCCGAGGCCACCGCGGCGCGCACGTCCGTGGAGTTGACGCCGCGGTAGCGGGTGCGCGCGAGAGCGTGGAGGCCGAAGCTCACGCCCTCGACCACAACCACGCGGCGCTTCGCGCTGCGCGCTTCGATCACGTCGATCAACCGGGCGCCGCCGCGAACTGCCAGCCTCGCCGCCGCCGCCAGATCAACCGGGAGGGCAAGCGACCGAGCGATGTTATTCGCGCCGCCGACGGGCAGAAGGGCGATCTCTGCGGCCAGCCCCGGCAGGTTGGCGAGCCCGTGGACGGTCCCGTCTCCACCGAGCAGGACGAGCCGTCGCTCAGGATCCGCCGCGTCCGGTACAAGCTCTGCGGCGCTTTCGGTTACCCGAAGCTCGACCCCGGCCCCCTCGGCGCGAAGCGCGAACGCAAGCCGCGAGGCGAGCTCGGGCTGCCGCCGCACCCCCGTCGCGTTCGTGTTGACGACGAGGACGAGACGGCTCGCGTGTGACGGCTGGACACCAGACCTCAGCGCAGGGTGCGTCGCGGGCGCAGCTGCAGCGGCCGGCAGAGCCGTTGCTGTCATCGCGAACTCCCCTCCGCAAGCTCGAGGCTCGGTGGCGCAAGCACCTCGAGACACTCGATCGCGTTCCGAAGGGCACGCTCGTCGAAGAGGTAGGGAACCGCATTCGGAATCCTCATTCCGGACTCGTCGAGTGCTCGGATTCCCGATGCCGCTTCGAGCAGATAGCGGATCGCGATTTGGTGGGAGACGACCAGAACAACGGCACCCGGGCGCTCGACGAGCCGGCGCAACGCCTCGGCGTAACGGCGTGCTGCATCGTCCAGGCTCTCGCCCGAAGGGAACGGCTCGCTGCGAGCGTGGCTCTCCTTCCACGCCCAGTAGGCGCGAATAGGCGCACCATCCAGCACGCCGAGCCGAACCTCGTCGAGGCAGGGCTCAACGACGAACGGGACGTCTCGGCCCCGCAGCGCGAGCTTGACCGTTTCCCGAGTGCGTGAGAGGCGGGTGTGGACGGCGAGCTCGATTTCGAGGTTGCGAATCTGCTCGCCGAGCCGCCTCGCCTGTTCTCTTCCGCGGGGCGAGAGCCCTACGCAGCGAGACGGATCGCTGGAAAGGACGTGCGCAGCGTTCATCGAGGACTCGGCGTGGCGGGCGAAGACGAACTGGCGCATCGGTTACGCGTCCCGGCTGTGGTGGCTCATACCGTTCCCTCCAGCGCCACATCGATCCGCTGGAGCGTGTCGGTGATTGCCCGACGCGCAGTGGGTCTGAAGGTGCTCATGCCGCTCGCGCCGGCGCGAACGTCAGGGCTGGCCGGCTGATGCTCTGTATGTCTTCGGCGCTCGGGGTAGCCGCTGCCAACTCACTCTCGTGGGCAACGGCCCACTCGTACAGCGCCATCAGTGGCTCTGTTAGTTGCCAACCGAGCGGGGTGAGCGTGTACTCGACCCGTACCGGTATGTCCGCATAGACGTGCCGCGAGACGATGCCGCTTCGCTCGAGCTTGCGCAGCGTCGAGGTCAGCACTTTCTTCGAGAGGCCCGGGATGTTGTCCACCAGCCGGGCATGACGACGCATCCCGCTCGCGAGCAGGAAGATGATGTCGACGCTCCACTTCGCGTCGAGCAGCGCGAGCGCGGCGCGAGTGCGCTCGATCATCTCGAAGTCCTCGGGACGCGCGCGTTTCCGCTCCACCCGTGGCAGGCTCGCGAGCCGTGGCGGATTCGGTGATTCGTTGACTGTCATCTGCGCTCCCTCCTTCACCTGGTCGGCTCTCCGGACCGATCGGCCCTGACATGTGCATGGCTCGTCGCAGCCTCGGCCCAGGAGGCGAGCAGCGCCTCGTCGTAGGGCACGCCTCTGTGGGCTGCGTGTGCGTATGGGTGGTAGAAGACGTCGAGCGCCTCGTCGGGATCGGCGTCGAGCTCGAAGTAGGCGCCCGTCCGCTCGTCGGAGACGGAGACCGTCACCTCGTTCGTGGCCTCCTGCCAGAAGAGCATGACCTCGAGGCCGTCGGTCGCTCTGTGTGCGAGTTCTCGAAACGAATGCTGCGTCTCGTCGTTGCCGTCCATGGTGGCTCCTTTCCTCTCACGTGAGCCGCGTTTTCTCGATGCCTCGACGATCGCACCAGCGCGCCCGCATGTCTCTGCGGCCAGCCGCCTAATCGAAGACCCGCCAGTGGGCTTTTCGAAGTACCGCTAGCTTCATTGCGGCCGCGAGCTCTCTCAGCGACGCTGGGCCCCGTGGCTTTGCGCTGCCTGATCGTCGACGACAACGACACATTCCTGGGCTCGGCGTCACGCCTGCTCGAAGCTCAGGGGCTGCAGGTCGTCGGACGCGCCTCCTCCGGCGACGAGGCGGTGCGGCTCGCCCAGACTCTGAGGCCGGACGTTGCCCTCGTCGACGTCCAACTCGGCGAGGATGACGGCCTGGACGTGACTCGGCGCCTAAACGCAGGGACTCGGTTGACGCCGGTTGTTTTGATCTCGACGCACTCGCAGGATGAGCTGGCGGAGCTAATCGCAGACAGCCCGGCCGTCGGCTTCCTGCGGAAGACAGCACTCAGCGCCGCCGCGATCGCCGATCTGCTCGCTAGTTAGCGCGCTTCGAGAAAGGTCAGGACCGCCAGCACACGCCGGTGGTCATCCTCGATTGTCGGGAGATTCAGTTTGGCCAGGATGCTGCGCACGTGCTTCTCGACAGCGCCTTCCGTAATCCAGAGGCGGTGGGCGATGCCGCTGTTGGAGCGGCCTTCGGCCATCAGAGCGAGCACCTCTCGCTCTCTCGGCGTTAACTCGCCCAGTGGATCGTCCCGCCGTCGCTGAGCGACCAGCTCCTGGACCAAGGCCGGATCGACCACGGATCCGCCGCGAGCGATCCGCTCCAGCGCGTCGACGAAGTCGGCTGCGTTCATGACCCTGCTCTTGAGTAGGTAGCCGATGCGCTCGCCGTTCTCCAATAAATCCATTGCCTCCTCGATCTCGGCGTACGCTGAGAGCAGCAAGATCCCGATCTCCGGGAAATTGCTGCGAATCGCGCGCGCCGCCTCGAGACCCTCTGTCGTGTGCGTCGGCGGCATGCGGATGTCGACCACGACCACATCGGGAGCGTGCTCGCGGACTCGTTCGTCCAACGCCCGGGCATCTCCAGCTTGGCCGACGACGTCGTATCCGGCCCCGCCCAAGAGGCTGGCGATCCCCTCGCGCAGGAGGACATCGTCGTCGGCTACGACCACCCGGCCACCGGCCATTTCCAAGTGAGCTTACGCCGACTCCGCTCGGGACGAGCCTGCCCGCCGTTCGACATCGCGGGCGGCCGGTGTGATCATGAATCCCGTGACGATCAGTCACGCCGCCGACGCCGCGAGCGGCGAGTTCGGCGCCTATCTACAGGCGGCGCTAGACGCCGTCGTCGTGGCTGACGCCTCCGGCCGTGTGGTCGAGTTCAATCCTGCCGCTGAGCGGACGTTCGGCTACACGCGCGAAGAGGCGCTCGGCCGCACGCTGGCAGAGCTGATCGTGCCGCCTTCGCTGCGCGAG
Source organism: Actinomycetota bacterium (assembly GCA_046744435.1). Lineage (GTDB taxonomy): Bacteria > Actinomycetota > Thermoleophilia > Gaiellales > Gaiellaceae > VAXT01. The sequence continues at coordinate 6,856 of JBKPFP010000052.1, forward strand.
CGCCATAGCCGCGCGTTCGCCCGCTTTGTGGAGAGCCGAGAAGAAAGGCTGTTCGGGCAGCGGCTCGAGCTGACGGGCATGCGCGCCGACGGAAGCGAGTTTCCGGTCGAGCTCGCGCTGAGCCGGGTTGAGGGCGAGCCGCTGCTGATCTGCGGAGCGTTGCGCGACATCTCCGATGCCAAGCGGTCCGAGGACGATCTTCGACGCCTCGCCGCCGAGCAGGCCGCGCTGCGACGGGTTGCGACGCTCGTTGCGCGTGAGGCGACGCCTGCTGAGGTCTTTGCCGCCCTCGCGGAAGAGGTCGCTCGCCTCTTGGACGTTCCGCTGATCGAGACGGCTCGCTACGAGCCGGACGGAACCGCCACCGTGATCGGCGCCTGGGGCGAAAATCCCTTCCCGGTCGGCAGCAGCTGGACGCTCGATGGCCCCAGCATCACCGCGTCCGTCCTGAATACCGGTCGGCCTGCGAGGATCGACGACTACTCGGACCTTCCCGGCACGATCGCCGAGGTCGCGCGGAAGGCGGGCTTCTGCTCTGCGGTCGGCGTCCCGATCGTCGTCAACGGCAGAACCTGGGGGACGATTTACGCGGTTTCGACGGAGCCGAAGCCGCTGCCCGCCGACACCGAGGAGCGCCTCGCGGATTTCACGGAGCTCGTCGGGACCGCAATCGCGAATACAGAGGCACGTGACGATCTGCGCAAGAGCGAGGAGCTCTACCGGAGGGCGATCGCTCAGGCCGGCGCAGTCCCATACCTCTACGACTACGCCCAAGACCGCTACACGTTCATCGGCGAGGGGATCGAGGAACTGACCGGCTACAGCCCCGCCGAGTTCACGCCCGATGCCTGGGGCGTCATGATCGAGGAGACCATCCTTCTCGGCCAGCAGGCAGGGCTCACCAACGACGAAGCAGTCCGCCGGACGCGCTCAGGCGAATTCCCGCGTTGGCGGTGCGACCAGCGAATAACGACGCGCGCTGGCGAGAGTCGATGGATCTCGGACGCGTCGGTCGAGATTCTCGGCCGGGACGGCCGCTCTACCGGCGCGATCGGAATGCTCCAGGACATCACCGAGCGCAAGCGGACGGAGGAGGAGGCGAGCCGTCTAGCCGACGAGCAGGCGGCCCTCCGTCGAGTTGCGACGCTGATCGCCCGCGAATCGATGCCGGCGGAGGTCTTCAGCGCCGTGGCGAAGGAAGTCGCGCATGCTCTGGACGTCCCGCTGACGGCTGTCGTTCGCTACGAACCAGAGGGCATGGCGACCCAGGTCGGTGTTTGGGGCCGCGAGAACCCGTTCCCGATCGGCACATCCTGGTCGCTCGACGACAAGAGCGTCTCCGGTCTCGTTTCGCGGACAGGTCGACCGGCCCGCGTAAACGACTACTCCGAAGTCACAGGCGCGATCTCCACCACCCTCGCTCGCGAGGCGGGGATCCGCACCGCCGTCGGCGTCCCGATCTTGGTGGACGGCAGGGCTTGGGGCGTGATGATGGCGCTCTCCACCGAACGAAGAGAGCTGCCTGCCGACACCGAGGTTCGCCTCGCCGCCTTCACCGAACTGATCGCGACCGCGATCGCGAACCTTCAGGCACGCGACGATCTCCGCGACCTGGCGGATGAGCAAGCAGCGCTGCACCGGGTGGCCACGCTGGTGGCCCGGGGGACCGATTCGGCCATCGTGTTCGAGGCCGTTTGTGCGGAGACCGGCGAGCTGATTGGCGCCACCAGCGTCAATCTCGTCCACTTCACGTCTGATGGATTCAACTTGACCATGGCCGGCTGGAGCCTGCGCGACACGCACGTACCCGCGGGTACCCGACTTCCGATTGGCGCCGACACGATCAACGGCCTCATCCAACAGACGGTCGCCCCGGCTCGCTTCGACAGCTACGAAGACAGCTCGGGGGCACTCGCGACGGTCATCAAGCAACGCGGGATCCGCTCAGAGATCGGCGCTCCGGTCATCGTGGAGGGACACGTCTGGGGTGCTCTGATCGCGGGCACCGATGGCGACGAGCCGCTACCGGGCGGTGCAGAGCTGCGCGTGGCCCGCTTCGCCGAGCTCATCGCGACGGCGGTCGCGAACGCGGCCACCCGCTCCGAGCTGATCTCCTCCCGCGCCCGAATCGTCGCCGCAAGCGACGAGGCGCGACGAAGGATCGAGCGAGATCTGCACGACGGGACCCAGCAACGACTCGTCGCGCTTGGATTGGACCTGCAAGCCGTGCGCGCCAAGATCCCGGCTGAGCTGCAAGACACTCGCTCGGGACTCGAGCGCATTGAACGCGAGATCGAGACGGTGCTCGAAGACGTCCGAGAGCTGTCGCGTGGGCTGCATCCGGCGCTGCTCTCCAGAGGCGGGCTCCGTCCATCCCTGAGGGCGCTCGCGCGAAAGTCCCCGATCAAGGTCGACTTGGACATCAACATTGACAAAAGGCCGGCGGAGCCGATCGAGACTGCCGTCTACTACGTCGTCTCGGAAGCGCTCACGAATGCCGCGAAGCACTCCCAGGCAAGCAAGATCTCCGTCGCAGCTGCGACCGCCGACGAGGTGCTCCGCGCCACGATCGAAGACGACGGGAGCGGCGGCGCCGAAGCGAGCGCGGGATCGGGCCTCGTCGGTCTGCTCGACAGGGTCGAGGCGCTCGGCGGACGCTTCGCGCTCGACAGCCCGGTGAACGAGGGAACCAGGATCTCGATCGAACTGCCGCTCGTCGTCCAGCCGGCCGGCGACGCTGCGCGGACGACAGAACCACGCCCTTCCACGCTCAAGGACGACGTCGCTCTCCAGACACACGGCTCGGAGCTCGGGGACGTGAGCACCCTGCTCGCAGCGGTCGGTGAAGTCGTCGATGCTCTCTACGTCGTCGACGCGCAAGGCCGCATCCGATTCCTGAATGCCGAGGCTCTTCGGATCCTCGGCTACGAGGACGAGCGTCAACTGCTCGGGCGCCCAAGCCACGACACCATCCACTATCTGCGACGGGACGGAACCCCGTTTCCCGCAGCGGAGTGCCCACTCCTGCGCCCTCGGGTAACCGGAGAGACCGTCCGAGTGGAGGAGGACTGGTTCGTCCGACAGGATCGATCGCTGGTACCAGTGACCTATTCGTCAGCCCCAATATCGCTGCCAGACGGACGCGGCTCCGTCGTGTCGTTCCGGCAGATTTCTTCACGTTCCTAGCCCCGCGGGAAGCGCAATCGCCGGCTCGAGGATCACGCTCGAGCTCCAGCTCGTGGCCGAGGCCGGCCACTCATCGTTCGGAGCATGTCCAAAGCCGCATGGATAGAGCGATTCCGCGTCCATCGCCGTCAATCGTCGTGACCCCCGAACCAGCCTGTCACGCCGGAGGTCGCGGGTTCGAGTCCCGTCGCTCCCGCTCTCGAGCTGCCTGGAAGCACGGCGTTTCTGTGTCTCACGTTCGTCGTCGTCGCCCAGAACACACTCGGTTCCGAGTGCCAGAGCGGAAGCGATGTACTGCTGCGGGGATTGATACTGAAGCGATGATCGAGGTGCGACCGCTCACCGAGGAAGACCGGCCGTGGGCTGTCGAGATCGAAACTGACAGCTGGGGTGAGCCTGTCGTTGCACGCTTGGGGGAGCTCGTCGATCCGACCGGGCTTCCGGGCTTCATGGCCTTCTTGAACGGAGAGCGCGTCGGCCTCGTCTCATACGCAGTGCGCGGTGACCAATGCGAGGTGGTGACGATCCGCAGCCTTCGCGAGGGCCAGGGGATCGGGCGAGCACT
>JBKPFP010000155.1:0-5422 GCA_046744435.1 Actinomycetota bacterium
CCGCGCGGGGGGGGGGGGGGGGGGGTGTTGGGGGGGGGGGGGGGGGGGGGGGGGGGGGGGGGGGGGGGGGGGGGGGGGGGGGGGGGGGGGGGGGGGGGGGGGGGGGGGGGGGGGCGGAGCCAAGTTCACGCGGCCGATCGCGTTGCCGAAGCCCACGCAGTACCACATGTTCCCGTCGGTCCCGGCGGTGACCCCGAAGGGATAGGAACCGGTGGTGAAGCTCTCCCCCACTTGCCCGTCGACGGTGATCGCGCCGACCTTGCTCGAGTCGTTCTCGGTGAACCACAGGCGGCCGTCGGGCGCGGCGGCGATCCCGGCGATCCCGAACTCGCCGGGCACCGGGTACTCCGTGATCGTGCCCTGGGGCGTGATCTTGCCGACATGGCGGCCGGCGAGCTCCGTGAACCAGAGGTTCCCGTCGGGGCCAGGACTGATGTCCCACGGCAGCGCGCCTTCCGTCAGGAGCGGAAACTCGGTCTGGTTGTTGGCGTCGTCCGGGTCGAGCCGGACGATGTTGTTCCCCAGCTCCTCCGTGAACCAGACGTTCCCGTCCGGGCCGGTGGCGATGAACGTCGGCAGCTGGCCGACCCCCGTTGGATATTCGGCGACGTTTCCGTCCTGGTCGATCACCGCCACCTGGTCGACGTTCTCCTCCGTGAACCAGAGCGTTCCATCCGGCAAGGCGGTGATGTCCCACGGTTGGGCGTTCGGAGTCGGGATCGGGTACTCGGTGATCGTTCCCGACGGCGTGATCTTCCCGATCAGGTTCGCGAGGCGCTCCGTGAACCAGAGGTTTCCGTCCGCGCCGACGGTAATTCCGTAGGGCTGGCCTTCCGGGTCCTCCAGCTCGAACTCAGTGATCTCTCCGGTCGGTGTGATGCGTCCGATCGCGCCGCGCCAGGACTCGGTGAACCAGAGGTTCCCATCCGGCCCGGCGACGATCGTGTAGGGGCGGCTGTCCGGGTTTGGGAGCGGAAACTCGGTGACGTCCATCGTCGCCGCCGGCGCCGGCGCGTCCGTGCCACCAGCGGTCAGCCAGAAGAGCGGCAGCGGGAGCGCGAAGGCCACCAACGTCGAGGCAATCCAGTGCCTGAGCATTGCCGCTCCTCCCCGTGATCGACGTCGCTACGAGAAGAATCTAGCTCCCGAGCGCGGACTTGCCTAGTCGTGCGTCAGCCGGCTCTCCGGGCTCGCTCCCGTAGCGCCCAGCGCCCTCCGAGGCCGGGTAGAACAGCTGCTCATCCTTCGTGCGCTCGAACACGCATCTCATCGCGACTCGGTCAGAGCGACCCTCAGCCGACCGCGAAACGAGTGAAGCCTGAGTGCAAAGCCTCCACAGTCACTTCGCCGCGACCCAGCAATCGTGCCTTCTCATGAGCCTGCCTCAGCACGTTCTCGCTCGGCTCGCCGTAGATATGGATCGATGACAGCGTGACGAGCTCCACGAACCGGCGCAAGACCGGTCCCGCCACCTCCAGGTGCTGCTCCAAGGATGCGGCGTCGGGATGCAAGTGTACGACGGTCATCGTCGTGCCGTCGGCGCTGAAGTAGACGTTGTAGGCGAGCACCCGTGGCAGGTTGGCGGCGACGAAGTCGACAAGCTCTTCCATGCCGGCCTTGAGCTCTTCGAGCGCCCCCTCCCGAACATCCGAAGTGTCGACGTAGACGATCGCGTCCGACATCAAGACTTGCATTGAAACACTCGTAGTCGCGGCCGGCTTTGCCAGTCGCGGTCAACTCAATGCGTGGCCCGACGAATTGCCGCTGCGCTCCGCTATCACTACTCGGCGATGAACGAGTACGCAGGCGCTGCCCTCGCCTCGGCTGAGGCGCAGGTCGCGGCCGTGCGCGACGATCCCGCGGCGCGTCTTGCTTTGATCGTGCGGACCTACCACGGGCCGACCGGCCGCGCGCCGCAACACTTGCCGTTCCGACGTGCGGCGTTGTCGTTCATGCGCTGGCAGGCGCACCGCGGAGTGCTCAATCCGCTCGACGGCTCGCCGCCCGGCAGCGTGTGGTGGCGGGCGGTCAACGAGCGACTGTTGCGGGACGGATGCGAAGCCGTCGCACTCGTCGGCGGCGCGGCCGGAGAGCCGTCGTCGCAGCCCGTGCGGCTGTGGCTCGAGTTCATCGCGAAGCCGACGGGGCGGAACTGGTACCGAGCTCATAACGCGAGCATCGTGGGTGCCTACCTGGAGCACCGCGACCTCGCCGAAGCAGAAAGCCCGCCAGAGCGCTTCTTCATGAACGTCGCGCTGGTCCGCGTGCTCTATGCGCACGCACTCGTCGGGGCGCCGCGCCTTGCGCTGGGACGGTTCGCTCCGCTCGGCCGCCTGCTCGGCGACCCCCGGATCGGAATGGCCGGTGTCTTTCTCTCACTCCGCCGCGTGCTCCCAAACCGCTATCCGCTCGCACTCGACGTGGAGCGCTATATCGCCGACGAGCAGCGTCTTGGCCGACTGCTCGACTACGCGGTGATCGTGCCGCGGCTGCAACGCATGTACGACTGGTCCGCCGTGGAGCTCGGCGAGCCACGTCTGCTCGAGCTGGTTCGCGACGGCAACCCGATCTACGCTTGGCCTTTCGAAGAGCGACACGTGTGGCGTTCCCCGCGCATGCCACCGGTCGGGCGGGTGCTCGAACGCGCCACCAAAGCCCGTTGAAACCAGGCTCCCGTTCTGCTCGTCGAGCGATCGAGAGGCAAGCGGCTGGTGGACCTAAGGCCAACTGTGCCGAGCTTGCGTTCGCACGCCTCAGTGCTCGCTGGGTGCGACCAGTGCCGCGACAACGACGAAGAACCGCCCTTGAAGCGACTCGGAGCGAGCTCTGCGGCCGGTCTCGCCGACGACTCCAGAACTCGCTCCAGAACTGGCCAAAATGGAGGCGGAGGGTCGAACGCGGCGAACTTCCGCGCAACGAGCTGTAGGGATGGGCCTTGCTTCCCCTTTGCGATCGGCGCGAGCCCAACCAAGTCAGAGTATGAGGCGGTGAACGCTTTGGATCTCGCCCCCTGGTGCGTGCCCTCTGATGACGCGGTTTTCCACGCCACTCGACAGCGCCGTCGTCGCGCGCGTCCGGGCCAGCTTCGCCCCCCAAGGTGCCTTGGCGACTCTCGGCGCCGAGCTCGCCGACGTTGCCAGCGGTCGCGTCGCCATCGCGCTGCCGATCGAGTCGCGCCTCTCCCAGCAGGATGGGTTCCTCCACGCGGGGGTCGTCGTCGCAACACTGGACAGCGCCTGCGGCTACGCGGCGCTGACACCAATGCCAAACGAAGCGGAGGTGCTGACGGTCGAGCTCAAGGTCAACCTGCTGGCGCCGGCTAGTGGCGAAAGGCTGGTCGCCGAGGGGGAGGTCCTCCACGCCGGTCGTACGTTGACCGTGTATCGCGGCGACGCGCACGCCGAACAGGGGGCCGAGCGCGTGCATGTGGCAACGATGCTCGCGACGATGGTGCGGAGGCGCGCCGGTTGAACGGCTTCGTCGACCTGAGGTGGAGGCGGCGGGAATCGAACCCGCGAAAGGTTCCGGTGGACGTGCCTTCACATGTCTAGCCTGACGACGTGCCCGTGGGAGGGAGCTCCGCCGCTGCCGGGGAAAACTGGCAATTCGAGACCATAATCGCGTCCGGTGCAACCGCGACCGAATCGCACCGATGATGCGACTCATTCGTCATCGGCGGCGGGACGTGCCGAGGGAGTCGCCGCTCGCCGCAATGGGCCGCTCGGTGCCGTCACTCGAGCTCGAGCGTCCGGCCGATCCCGCGGACGGCCTGCCGGATCCGCTGCTCGTTCTCGACGAGTGCAAAGCGGACGTGGCCCTCGCCTCCCGGCCCGAACCCCTCGCCCGGGCTCACCGCGACCTTCGCCTCCCGGGCAAGCTTGAGCGCAAAGCGGAGCGAGCCGAGTGCGCGATAGGGCTCGGGAATCGGCGCCCAGACGAACATCGTCGCCTTCGGCCGCTCGACCCTCCAGCCGAGGCGCGCCAGCCCGTCGCAGAGCGTGTCCCGGCGAGCACGGTAGACCTCGTTGACCGTCTTCGGATAGTCGGTGGCCTCGTTCATCGCGATGATGGACGCGATCTGAATCGGCTGGAACGTGCCGTAGTCGAGATACGACTTGAGCCGGGCGAGTGCCTGCACGATATGGGCGTTGCCGACGACGAAGCCCATGCGCCACCCAGCCATCGAGAACGACTTCGTCAGCGAGTAGAGCTCGACGGCAACGTCTTTCGCGCCCTCCACCTGGAGGATCGAGGGCGGGGAGTAGCCGTCAAAGCCGAGGTCGGCGTAGGCGAAATCGTGCACGAGCAGAACCTCCTCTTGCCGCGCGAAGTCGACGGCTGCCTCCATGAACTCGGAGTCGACGACGGTCGTCGTCGGGTTGTGCGGGAACGAGAGGATGATCACGCGGGGCCGCGGCCGTGAGCGCTCGAACGTCTCGACGAGGCCGCCGAAGAGGTCCTGACGGGGGCCGATCGGGACCCGCGCCACGACGGCGCCCGCAAAGATCGGCGCGAAGATGTGGATCGGGTAGCTCGGGCTGGGCACGACCGCGGCGTCGCCCGGTGCGACCAGCACCCAAAGCAGGTGCGCGAGCCCTTCCTTCGCGCCGATCGTCGTAATTGCATCGGTCTCGGGGTCGAGGGCGACGCCCCACCGGCGCGCATAGAGGTCGGCGATCGCCTGTCGCAGCTTCGGGATCCCGCGGCTGGCCGAGTAACGATGGTTGCGCGGGATGCGCGCCGCCTCGCAGAGCTTCTCGACCGCCACCGACGGCGAGGCGATGTCCGGGTTGCCGAACCCGAGGTCGATCACGTCCTCGCCGGCGCGACGGAGCTCGAGCTTGAGCCCGTCGATTTCTCCGAAGACGTACGGCGGCAACGTCGGTATCCGGCGGAACTCCACGACCGTCACCCTACGCCTGAGGTCACACCGAGGCGCAAGCCGCCCCGTCGGCAGCCGGCGTGACAGTCTAGCGCCTGACCGCGAACAGCTCCTAGGCCCCCGGACGCCCTTGAGCTCATGCGCGCGTCCTCGAGCTCGACCCCCGAGCCGGGGAACAATTCGCTCTCCTGGCCCAAGGAATTCCCCGATTTGCTTGAACGATGGAGGCGGCGGGAATCGAACCCGCGTCCGCGAATCGCTCCGAAAGAGCCTCTACAAGCTTAGGCTGCCCTTGGAATTCGCCCGCCGGCCGGTGTGCAGCCGACCTACCGCCGGGCTAGTCATCCTTTGGTGTCGCGCTTCGGGCGATTGACTCTCCCTCGGCGCCGAGCCCGTTTTCTGACGCCGCTACCCGAGCCACGGGCCGAGCCCGGAGCGACGCGCCTCACTGTGGTTTAAGCAGCGAGAGCGAGTGCGTCTTCGTTCTTCGCACTTGCGTTTGTTCCCGGTTGTTTTACGAGGCCGACCGGGGACCTCGGC
>JBKPFP010000371.1:0-3771 GCA_046744435.1 Actinomycetota bacterium
GGCAAGGGCAAGATCGTCTGCATCGTCTCGGGCGGCAACATCGACTTCTCCAAGCTGGCGACGATCCTCGCCGGCGAGACGCCCCGCTAGGAGGTGGCACTGTGAGCAGCGAATCTCCTGTGCGCGAGCTGCGGGTCGCGCTGACCGTCGACGACTACGAGCAGGCGCTCCGCTTCTACCGGGACGCGCTCGGACTGCCGGTCGTGGACGATTGGGGCAATGGAGCGGTCCTCGACGCAGGCCGCGCGACGCTGGAGGTGCTCTCGAGGCAGGCGGCGGCGCACGCGGACGAGGTCGAGGTCGGCGAGCGGGTCGCCGGCCCGGTGCGGCTCGCGCTCGAGGTCGACGACTCCGCCGCGACCGCCGAGACGCTGACCGCCGCCGGCGCGGAGCGCCTCGCCGAGCCGGTCGTCACGCCGTGGTCGCACCGGAACGTCCGCCTGCGCGCGCCCGACGGCATGCAGCTCACGCTCTTCACCGTCCTCGAGTGATCAGCGCCGCAGCGCCTGCTGCTGCTCGGGCTGCAAGTACTTGACCGCCTCGCGCATGGTCACGCCCGAAACGCGGTCTTTCCGCGGTGCGAGCCAGGCGAACACCTCGTCCCCGCGCGTCTTCCCGGTCTCCCGGAGCACCCAGCCGATCGCCTTGCGGATGAAGAACTCCTTCTCCTCGAGCATCGCATCGGCATAGCGCCCGAAACGGTCGAACGGCGCGCCTGCCCGAAGCGGCTCGATCTGCGCCAGAAGCGCCGCCCGCCGCACCCAGAAATCGTCGTCGGCCGCCCAGCGGTCGAGCTTCGACGCGGCTTCTGGATGACGAACGAGGAGCGCACCCATGACGTCGCCCGCAAGCCCGTCCACGAGCGCCCAGGTCTTCGACTCGCGGACGAGCCGCTCGAGCAGCGCGAGATCGGAAGGGCCGACGAGCTCGGGGTACGCCTCGAGCAGAAAGGTGGACGCCATGCGCCGCTCGTGCACCGGCTTCGCCCAGAGCTCGTCGACAAGCTCGACCAGCTCATGGTGCGAGAGATCCGGATGCGCCTTCGCGAATGCGCGAGTCTCGCGGCGGATCTGCCAGACGGTGGCGCCGAGATGGACGAGGTTGCTCTTCAGGTAGCGCTTCTCGGCCTCGGCGCGCTCGGGCGTTCCGATCGCGCGCAGCCGGCGCTCGATGGACGCGGCGGTCAAGAGCCGGGCCGCCGGGCGAGCCTCGGGCCCGCCATCATCTCCTCCGTGACCACCGCCCCGTGGCGGATCAGCGCTCGCGGCTCCCGGTAGCGGATCGCCTCGTACGCGATCAGCGCGATTAGCACGGCGGCGCTGTACCCGAGGGCGATGAGCGCGGGGACGTCGTCGGAGAACGGCCAGAAGACGAGCAACGCGACCAAGGCCGCCGGCTTCCCGCGACCGATCGAGCCGCGGCCACCGTCCAGCCGCGAGATGCGGAACCGAAGGAGCACGTGCGCCAGGAGGTAGAGCGCCAGCCCCTCGACCAGCGCCGTCGCGGGGACGGTCGCGAGCGGGTCGTCGACGTCGGCGAGCGTCTTCTTGAGGCCAAGCGCGAAGAGGACAATGCCCGCGACCATCAGGAAGTGCAGGTAGCTGTACGCGTCGCGTGCGAGGGTCGTCTGCTGCGTCCCGGTCGTTCGCCGCAAGCGCTGCTCGGCGACGATCGAAACCCAGTCGAAGTACGACCACCAGAGCGCCATGGCGACGGTGATGCCCAGTACGGCCGCGGCGATGACGCCCGCATCCAGCGGCGTGCCACTGGCGCCGACTCCGAGGGCGACGACCGACTCGCCGAGCGCGATGATGATGATCAGGCCGTGCCTCTCTGCGAAGTGGCCCGGGGAGAGTCGCCACCCCTGACCTCTGCCGACGAGGACGCCGAGGTAGTCGATCGCGAGCGCGAGCACCCACAGCGCGACCCGTTGATCCCCGTCGGTGAAGCCCGCCGCAAGGATCAGCACGCCGCTGATTAGCGAAGACGGTGTCATGCGCAGCACGGCTCCGAGCAGGTCGTGATCGCCCCGTGCGGCGAGCATGTAGAGGCCGAGGTGCATCGCCCGCACGAAGAGGTAGGCCACTCCGAAGATCACGCCGTGGTCGCCGAACGCCTCCGGGACGGCGAGCGCGACGATCAGCATCGCGGCCATGGCGGCGAACATGGCGATCCGCACCGCGCCCTCCTCGGGGTTGAGCGTGTTCGTCAGCCAGGCGTATGCGCCCCAGGCCCACCAGAGCGCGCCGAGCACGAGCATGCCCTCAACCAGGCCATGCCACGTCGGGTCGTTCGAGAGCAGGCTCGTGACCTGCGTGATCGCGAAGACGAAGACGAGGTCGAAAAAGAGCTCGAGCGAGGTGACGCGTTGCTCGGCCTCAGGTTGGCTGCCCTCCACGGCGAGAAGGTAGCCGAGCGCGTCGGGTCAGGCAGTGCGGCGGCGGAGAGTCGTGGCGCCGAGGATCAGGGCGCCGACGATGCATGCGGCAACGACCGTGACGTCTAGTGCGAGGCGACCGCCGAGGTCGTCGGCGGTCGCCTTCGCCAGTGCGTCGTACGCGTACGTGAGCGGCAGGAAGTCGGAGGCGAGCTCGAGCGCGCGGGCCATCTGGTCGCGCGGAACGATCAGCCCGGCGAGCAGGATCTGCGGCAGCACGAAGGCGGGCATGAACTGGACCGCCTGGAACTCCGTCTGGGCGAAGGCGCTCAGGAACAGACCGAGTGCCATGCCGAGCACGGCGTTGGCGACCGCGAGCACGATGACGAGCCAGATCGGCCCACCCGAGTCGAGGCCGAGCGGTCCGAAGGCGACCGCGGCGGTAACGCTCGCCTGCACGGTCGCGACGAGCGCGAAGGCCAGGCCGTACCCGAGCAAGAGGTCGATCTTGGCGAGCGGCATCGACATCAGGCGCTCCAGGGTTCCGGTCGTCCGCTCGCGCAGCATTGCGATCGAGGTGATGAGGAACATGACGATGAACGGGAAGAGCCCGACCATCGGCGGGCCGATGCGGTCGAACACTTGCTCGTTGCTCTCGAAGACGTACTTGAAGAGGACGAGGAGCCCGGGGGGCACGACCAGGACGAGGCCGATCGTGCGGTGGTCGCGGCGCAGCTGGCGCAGGACGCGCTCGGCGGTCGCGAGCGTGATGCGGACGCTCATGCCGCCTCCGCGAGGGCAAGGAACGCTTCCTCGAGGTCGTCCGTATGCGTCTCCGCGAGGAGAGCGGCTGGGGATTTCGCCGCGATGACGCGGCCGTCGCGCATGAGCACCAGCTCGTCGGATCGCTCGGCCTCGTCCATCACGTGGGTGGAGACGAGGAGCGTCGTACCCTGCGCGGCGAGCCCGTGGAACGTTTCCCAGAGGCTCCGCCGGAGGACGGGATCGAGGCCGACGGTCGGCTCGTCGAGGACGAGCAGATCGGGGTCGCCGAGCAGCGCCGTCGCCAGCGAGACGCGCGAGCGCTCGCCGCCCGACTCGGTCTGCACGAGCTGGTCGGTTTGCTCCTGGAGGGAGACCAGCGCGATGACCTCGTCGATGCGGTCGGCGGAGACACCGAGCACACGCGCGAAGTACTGCAGGTTCTCCCGCACGGTCAGGTCGCCGTAGACGGACGGCGCTTGCGTGACATAGCCGACGCGCCGGCGCAGATCAGGCGTTCCGGCGGGGAGGCCGAGCACGGATACCTCGCCGCCTTCCACGATCTGCACGCCGACGATCGACCTGATCAGCGTGCTCTTGCCCGACCCGCTCGGTCCGAGCAGGCCCGTCAC
>JBKPFP010000180.1:0-2322 GCA_046744435.1 Actinomycetota bacterium
CTGGCCCTTCTGGCCGCTCCTCGGGCTGGGCTTCCTCGTCGCCGTCCACGCCGCGATCGCCTCGCACGGACGGGGGCAGCGAATCCAGGAGCTCGAGACGACCAGGGCCGGCGCCGTCGACGTCCAGGAGGCGGAGCTGCGTCGGATCGAGCGGGACCTGCACGACGGCGCCCAGGCGCGCCTCGTCGCCCTCGGCATGAACCTCGGGCTCGCCGAGCAGAAGCTCCGCTCCGATCCCGAGGCCGTCCGGCTGCTGCTCGCCGAGGCCCGGCAGGGCGCGAGCGAGGCGCTCGAGGAGCTCCGCGACCTCGCGCGGGGGATCCATCCGCCGATCCTCACCGACCGCGGCCTCGAGGCGGCCGTCGCCGACCTCATCGCGCGCAGCCCAATTCCCGTGACGCTGTCGGTCGACCTCCCCGAGCGGCCGCCGCCCGCGGTCGAGATCGCGGCCTATTTCGTCGTCTCCGAGGCGCTCGCGAACGCGATCAAGTACGCGGGAGCCACCCGGCTGCAGGTCTCGATCGGCCGCACCCGCGACGGGCTGCGGATCGTGGTCGTCGACGACGGCAAGGGCGGGGCGAATCCCGCCGGCAACGGCCTGACCGGCATGCGCCAGCGCGTCGAGGCGCTCGATGGCACGCTGGTCGTGGCGAGCCCGGAGGGAGGCCCGACGACGGTGACGGCCGAGCTGCCGTGAGGGTCGTCATCGCCGAGGACCTCGCGCTCCTGCGCGACGGGCTGACCCGCCTCCTGCGGGACAACGGCTTCGAGGTCGTCGGCGCCGTCCGCGACGGGGACGCGCTCGTGCACACGGTCATGGCCGAGAAGCCGGACATCGCGATCGTGGACATCCGCCTGCCGCCGAGCTTCCGGGACGAGGGCGTGCGAGCTGCGCTCGAGCTGCGCGAGCGCAATCCCGACACGGCGGTCCTCGTCGTCTCGCAGTACGTGGAGCAGACGTACGCGACCGAGCTCCTGGCCGACGGCCGCGGCGGGGTCGGCTACCTGCTCAAGGACCGGATCTTCGACGTGGACGACTTCGTCGACGCCGTGCGCCGGGTGGCCGCGGGCGGCACCGCCCTCGACCCGGAGGTAGTCGCACAGCTCTTCTCGCGCCGGCGGACCGATGACCCGCTCGTGGCCCTCACCCCGCGCGAGCGTGAGGTGCTCGCCCTCATGGCCGAGGGCCGGTCGAACACGGCGATCGCGGAGGCGCTCGTCCTCACCGTCGGTGCCGTCGAGAAGCACATCGCGAACATCTTCGCCAAGCTGCGCCTGCCGCCGTCCGAGAGCGACCACCGCCGCGTGCTGGCGGTGATCGCCTACATGCAGGGCGCGCCTTCCGGCGACTAACGCTTGGCCGGCTCGAAGCCGGCGAGGCGCAGGCCGGCCCACCGATCCCAGTGGGGCAGATCGGTGAGGTCGACTCCGGGCACGAGCGACCGGTACCGGCGCGTGAACTCCTCCTTCGCCTCCGCCCCGCCCGCCCAGAGCAGCTCGAGCCTCGCGTTCGCAACGTCCGCGAGCGGGTCGCCGATCGCGGCGTCCTCCCAGTCGAGCACCGCGACGAGCCGCCCGTCCTCCCACAGGACGTTGCCCGGCCAGAAGTCGCCGTGCAGGAGCACCGGCGGATTGCACCGCCGGACGGGGACGTCGGTGAGCCTACGCTCGGGCAGAAAAGACAGGTCGGCAATCGCCACCCGGTGGATCTCCGCCAGAACGGTCGTGAACGGGCCCAGGAACTCAGCGTGGCCGGCCGGGGCGGCGTCGACCGCGCCGTCGAGGTAATCGACGACCAGGCGCTGCCCGGGCGCATCGAGGTAGCGAGGCCTCGGAGCGGGAACCCCGCACGACTGGAGCACCTCGAGCAGCCTGAACTCGTCCGCCGCGATGTTCGGGTTGCGCTTCAGGTCGGTGGCGCCGTGGCGGCGGACGACGAGCTTCTCCGTGCGGCCGCAGGCATGCTCGACCTCGAACGCCGTTACCTGGGCGGAGACGCCGCCTCTCGGCTCCCAGACGCGGACGAGCCTGGCGCCGGGCGCGACGCGACGAACCAAAGCCTCGAGGTCGGGCTCACCCAGCCTGCGACCTCACGTGCTCGATGTAGCCGCGCACGTCGGACGCCGGCTCCGTGTAGGCCTCGCCGAGCGCCTGCTCCATCGCCTGCATGTACTCCTCGGCCCAGGCCGGGAAGTCGTAGTCGATCGCGCGCAGGAACTCGAGCGTCGCGGCCAGCCGGATGTCGGCGATCGACGGCGAGTCGCCGCCGATGAAGGGCTTCCCGTCGAGGAAGAACGAGCGGAAGACATCGAGCGGCTCGGC
>JBKPFP010000004.1:0-6551 GCA_046744435.1 Actinomycetota bacterium
GCGACTTCGACGTCGGCCTGACGCTGCTCGTCGACCCGCTCTCGATCTTCATGATGCTGATCGTCTCCGGGGTCGGCTCGCTGATCGTCGCCTACTCGGTCGGCTACATGGACGGCGAGGACGAGGAGCGCCGCTACTTCGTGTACATGGCGCTGTTCGTCTTCTCGATGCTGCTCCTCGTCGAAGGCGGCAACTTTCTCATGCTCCTCGTCGGCTGGGGCCTCGTCGGCCTCTGCTCGTACCTGCTGATCGGCTACTACCACGAGCGGCCGAGCGCGGTCGCGGCCGCCAAGAAGGCGTTTATCATGAACGCGTTCGGCGACGCGACGATGGCGCTCGCCTTCTTCCTGCTCATCCAGCGGATCGGTACGCTCGACTTCGCGGCCGGGTTCGACTGGGCCGAAGGCGCCGAGGGCTCGTGGGCGGTCAACCTCGTAGCGCTCGGCCTGCTCGGCGGCGCGGTCGCTAAATCGGCGCAGATTCCGCTCCAGACCTGGCTCCCGGACGCGATGGAGGGCCCCACCCCGGTCAGCGCACTCATCCACGCCGCGACGATGGTCACCGCGGGCGTCTACCTGCTCGTCCGCACGTCGCCGGTCTTCGAGGCCGCGTCGCACGTGCAGCAGTTCGCTGCCGGGCTCGGCGCGGTCACGCTGCTCGTCGCCGGACTGATCGCCCTGGTGCAGGTCGACATCAAGCGCGTCATCGCGTACTCGACGATGTCGCAGATCGGCTACATGTTCCTCGCAGCCGGGCTCGGGGCCTACGCGAACGCGATGTTCCACCTGATGACGCACGCGTTCTTCAAGGCGCTGCTCTTCCTCGCCGCGGGCATCGTCATCCACGCCGTCGCCGGCGAGCAGGACATGCGGCGGATGGGCGGCCTGCGCACGGTCTTACCCCGGACCTGGCTCGCCTTCCTCGTCGGCGCGCTCGCGCTGTCCGGCATCTTCCCGCTCTCGGGCTTCTTCTCGAAGGACTCGATCCTCGGCGCGGCGCTGGCGGCAGGCTGGTACGGACAGCTGCTCTTCGCCGCCGGGCTGGCCGGCGCGTTCCTGACCGGGCTCTACACGTTCCGGATGGTGTTCCTCGTCTTCGGCGGCGAGCAGTCCGCGTATGCGCGCGAGCACCTGCACCGGCCCGAGCGCACCGAGCCTTGGGTCTGGATGGCGCTGACGGTCGGAGCGCTCACGGTCGGCGCAGTGGTCGCCGGTTGGATCCAGATCGCCGGCCTCTGGCACCTGGTGTCGGACTTCCTCGACCCGGTCGCAGAGCCGCTCGTCGAGCCGTCGACCGCGCAGGATTGGTTCGCGTCACTCCTGGCCGTCGCCTTCGGCGTGGCCGGCATCTGGCTCGCCTGGCTGATCTATTCCGAGCGCCGCGTGCAAGTGCCGGCTGCCCGCCCGCTCCGCGCGGTCCTCGAGAACAAGTTCTACTTCGACAAGGCCTACGACTGGGTCTTCTACCGGCCGGCGGTCTGGCTCGCGCGCGAGCTCGCCACCCTCGTCGAACGCCCTGTCGTCGGCGGCTCGCTGACGGGGATCGCCTTCGGCGCACGGCGCGCGGGCGGCGAGGTGGCCGAAGCCCAGACCGGGCTCGTCCGCACGTATGCGCTCGTGCTCGCGGCCGGGGTCGCGACGCTCGCCCTCGTCTTCGTGTTGGTGCGCTGAGGTGAGTAGCTGGCTCGCGACCATCCTCGTCTTCCTGCCGGTCGCCGGCGCGCTGCTCGTCTGGCTCTTTCCCTGGCCGCGGCAATCCGCGGGCGCGCTCGCCCTCCTCGTCGCGCTGACGGAGGTTGGCTTCTGGATCAACGCCGTCTTCCGCTTCGACTTCGGCGGCGGAGGGCTCGACTTCGAGCAGCGTACGGAGTGGTTCAGCGACCTGAACGTCTCCTACCACGTCGGCTTCTTCGGCTACTCGCTCTGGCTGGCGGGGATGACGGTCGTCGTCATGGCCGTCTCGATCGGCTACGGGCTCTGGGCCGGGCGCGACCGGCCGCGCGCGTACTACGGCCTGATGCTCTTCCTCACCGGCGCCGTCGTCGGCGTCTTCGCCGCCCAGGACCTCCTGCTCTTCAACGTCTTCTGGGAGGCGATGCTGATCCCGCTCTACGTCCTGATCGGCGTCTGGGGCGGGCCCGGCCGCCTCGGGGCGACGATCAAGTTCGTCATCTACACGATGGCGGGCTCGCTGCTGATGCTCGCGGCCGTGATCGTCTTCGGCCTCTCGCCAGAGACGTTCGACCTCGGCGACTCCGGGCAGAGCGGGAGCGCCTGGCTCTTCCTCGGCTTCGCAGCCGCGTTCGCAGTCAAGGCGCCGCTCTTCCCGCTGCACGGCTGGCTGCCCGACGCGTACCGCGAGTCGTCGCCCGAGGTCGCGGGTGTCCTCTCCGGGGTCGTGTCCAAGACGGCCGCCTACGGGTTCCTGCGCATCGTGCTCGAGAAGTTCCCGGAACCGGTGGACGACTTCCGCGAGGTGATCCTCGCCCTCGCGGCCGTCGGCCTCGTCTACGGCTCGCTGCTGGCGTTCCGGGCGCCCGACCTGCGCGGGATCGTCGCCTACTCGAGCCTCGCCCAGCTCGGGCTGATCACACTCGGGCTCTTCGCCGGCAACGCGGCCGGCCTCGACGGCGCTGTGCTCCAGATGGTCAACCACGGGCTCGTCTCCGCGGCGCTCTTCATGCTCGCCGGCGGCATCGAGCGACGGGCCGCGACCGGTGACCTCTCGCGGCTCGGAGGTCTCGCGCGCGGCCGACCCGCGCTCGCCACGCTCGTGATGACGACCGGGATCATCGCGCTCGCAGTCCCCGGCGCTGCGACCTTCGCCGGTGAGTTCCTCATCCTGAGCGGTGTCTTCCGCCAGGGCTGGGGCTGGGCCGTCGTCGGCGCTGCGGGGATCGTCCTCGCCGCCATGTACATGCTGCGCTTCATCTCGGCCGTGCTCCACCAGGATCCGGGGCCGGCTGTGAACGAGGACGCACTGGACCTGCGGCCGGCCGAGCTCGGGATCCTCGTCCCGCTAGTCGCCTGCCTGCTCGCGCTGTCGGTCTGGCCGGCAGCGATCACCGAGCGCTCCTTCGGGCCTTCGAGCAACGAGCTCTCGGCGATCGTCGAATGATCGACACGCCGTCTGTCGACTGGTTCGCGCTTTCGCCGGAGCTGGCGATGCTCGGGGCCGCCGGAGTCGCCCTGCTGTCCGCGGTGCTCGTGCCGCGGGCGTGGATCCGGCCGCTCGCAGCCTTCGCGTGCGCGCTCGGGTTCGCGGGCGGGTTCGTCCTGGCAGCGCTCCTCTTCTGGAAGAGCCCCGAGGCCCAGGGCGTCGTCGCGGATGCGGTCCGCCGCGACCGGCTCGGCGCCTTCACCCAGATGATCATTGCCGGCTCGGGCCTGCTCGCGGTCGGCGTCTCCTACTCGTGGCGCACCCGCGACGAGCACGTCGGCGAGTACTACGCGTTGCTCGCGGCCGCGGGCGGCGGGATGGCGTTCCTCGCCTCCGCGGGCAACCTGATGACGCTCTTCCTCGGCCTCGAGTGGTTCTCGATCTCCCTCTACGTCCTCTGCGCGCTCGAGATCGACCTCGTTGGCTCGCTCGAGGCGGGCCTCAAGTACCTGATCGTCGGCGGCCTCGGCTCGTCGGTACTGCTCTTCGGGTCGGCGCTCGTCTACGGCGCGACCGGCGAGCTGGGCTTCGTCGAGATCGCGCAGGCGACACGCACGCTCGGGCTCGAAGGCGACGCGCTGCTCATCATCGGCCTCGCCATGATCCTGGCCGGGCTCGCCTTCAAGGCCTCGGCGGCGCCGTTCCACATGTGGACGCCGGACGTGTACGAGGGCGCTCCGGCGCCGGTGACCGCGTTCATGTCCGCGGCGACGAAGGCGGTCGCGCTCGTGCTCATGCTCCGCGTGCTCGTGACGGCGTTTCCGCAGGAGGACGAGCTCTGGACGGTCGCGGTCGCAGTGCTCGCCTGCGCGTCGCTGGCGATCGGCAACTTCGCGGCGCTCGTGCAGCGGCGCGTGAAGCGGATGCTCGCCTACTCGTCGATCTCGCACGCCGGCTTCATGCTGATCGCGATCGCGTCGGATAGCGAGCTCGGCGGCAAGGCGCTGCTCTACTACCTGATCCCGTACTCCGCGGCCTCGCTGGGCGCGTTCGCCGTCGTCGCGGCGCGTGAGCGCGAGCTGAACCAGCACGTCACGCTCGACAACCTCGCCGGGCTGGGCTGGGAGCGCCCGTTGCTCGGCGTCGCCATGTGGACGTTCATGCTCGGCTTCGCCGGCTTCCCGCTCACCGGCGGCTTCATCGGCAAGTTCTACGTCTTCTCGGCTGCCTACGAGACGGGCTGGACGTGGCTCGTGATCGTCGGCGTTGCCGCGACGGCCGTGAGCCTCTACTACTACCTCGCGGTCATCCGCGCGATGTACATGCGGCCCGGCGCGGAGCTCGGCCTCGCACCCGCGGGCGGCTCGCCGCCGCGCGACGCACTGCTGCAGGCCTCGGTCCTCGCCGCGCTCGTCGTCAACGTCGGTTCGTTCTTCGCCGTCCAGCCGCTCATCGACCTGGCCGAGCGGGCAGCTGAGTCGATTCCGCTCTAGGCACCGCTTGCGGTGCCGACCTCAGGACGGACGGGCTCTGCTCGTCCGTCCGTCTGAACTGACCGGTCGATGCCTGCGTCGGTAGCCGAGCCGCCCTAGGTGAGGTCCGTCGCCGGGCGCCGTGCCGGCCGCGGCTCGGCGAAGACGGCGACGAGCGCTTCGAGCGAGAGCACGCAGAGACTCGCCGTCAGTGCGTTCGCCGCGAGCGCGGGCAGCGCGGCGTCACCGAGCGCAGGCGCGCGAATCGCGGCGGCGGAGACGAGGAACAGCACGGCCAGGCCGGCGAGCAGCGGCGGGAGGAAAAGGCCCGCGACCGCACGGTCGTCCATGCGTGCATCGAGGAGCTCGCCGAGCGAGGTCAGGGCGGCCACGGCAGCTGTCGGGACGGCCGCGAGCACGAGGTAGAACGCGGCGTGGTGCGACCCGCCGGCATCGAGCCCGGCGGCGAGCAGGGCCAGTCCGATCGGAAGCCAGCGCCGTGCCATGGGCACAGGTTCGAGGTCGCATCGGACGGTCCTACCTTCGGTAGGACATCCAGCGTTCGAGGCCTCCGACCTGGTGTCGGCCGTTCATTGCAGAAGCTGTCGCCCGCTTGGCAGAGGTTGGTTCCGATTCATGCACCCAGCGGTTTAGTTGACCCGAGCGCCGGGTTAGTGTCGGAGCCCACATGCTGTTCCTGCTCGCTGCTCTGGCCGTCCCGATCGCGGGCCTCCTCGTCCTCCTGGCTGCGCCGGACGCCGACGTGCACTGGGAGCACCACCCGGCCCACTTCTGGCTCGTGCTCGGCACTGCGCTGATCAGCGTCGCGCTGGGCTTCCTGACGAGCGAGGCCGCCCGCCGCCTCGACGATGCGCGCCTCTTCCTCGTCTCGATGGCGTTCGTGACGAGCGCAGGCTTCCTCGGGCTGCACGCGTTGGCCACTCCCGGCGTTCTCCTCGAAGGGAAGAACACCGGCTTCGTGATCGCGACTCCCGTCGGGCTGCTCATCGCCGGGTTCTTCGCGGCCGCGTCGGCGCTCGACCTCGGGCCGCGCGGAGCCGCGCTCATGCGCCACCGCGTGCTGATCCGCAACGGCGTCATCGTCCTGCTCGCGGCGTGGGCCGCGATCTCCGTCGCCGAGCGCGGGCCGATCAACGAGCCGCTGCCGCCGGAGGAGGCCGACGGGTGGCTGTACTCGCTCGCCGCCGTCGGTCTCGTCCTCTACGGCTTCGCCGCCGTGCGCTACCTCGGCCTCTACCGGGCCCGCAGGGCGCGCCTGCCGCTCGCCGTCTTCGTCGCCTTCGCGCTCCTCGCCGAGGCGATGGTCGCGATCGCGGTCGGGCGCAACTGGCACGCGAGCTGGTGGGAGTGGCATGTGCTGATGGCTGCGGGGTTCGGCCTCGTGGCGGTCGCCGTGCGAGACGAGTACCGAGCCCGCCGCTCGCTCGCGGGCGTGTTCAGCGACCTCTACCTCGACCGGACGATGGAGCTGGTCGACAAGCGCTACGCGCGGGCGCTGCAGGACGTCGTGCACGCGCAGGAGCGCGGCCAGGACACCTCCGCGGCGGTCAAGGGCATGAGCGCCGAGGAGGTCGAGCTGCTCGAGCGTGCCGCAGGCGAGATCCGGCGCCTCGACGATCTCTTCCGCCCCTACCTTGCTCCGCAGCTGACCGCACGCCTGCGAGCAGACCCCGGCGCCGCCGAGCTCGGCGGCGAGGAGCGCGAGATCAGCGTCCTCTTCGCCGACCTGCAGGGCTTCACCGCCTTCTCCGAGCGGCACGAGCCTGGCCAGGTCGTCTCGATGCTGAACGAGTACTGGGCGCGAGCGGTACCGGCGGTCACCGAGCAGGGCGGCATGATCGAGCGCTTCGCGGGCGACGCCGTGATGGCGGTGTTCAACGCGGCGGGCGACGAGCCCGACCACGCGGTGCGGGCGGCGCGTGCGGCCCTGGCCCTGCAGCGTGCGACCGCGGACGTCTC
>JBKPFP010000402.1:0-1258 GCA_046744435.1 Actinomycetota bacterium
CAACTCGGCGTGCTCGCCGCGCGGCTCGGACCGCGCCACGGGCCGCCGGTCATCTTCGCGGCCGCGACCGGATTACGGCCCGGCGAGTGGATGGCGCTCGAGCGGCGCGAGATCGACCGCCAAGCACGAGTCGTCTACGTCCGTCGCGCCCTCAGAAACGGCCGGCTCAAGACAACGAAGACCGAGGGGAGCATCCGCGCGGTGCCGTTGCAGGCCATCGCGCTCGCAGCGCTCGACCGGCTCAGAGCCGACCGTGAGAGTCAGCTTCTCTTCCCGTCGCCCCGCGGCGGTTACTTCGACCTCCACAACTTCCGCAACCGCTACTGGAAACCCGCCCAAATCGCGACCGGCATCGTGCCGCCGCGCCGCGTCTACGATCTCCGCCACACGTTCGCAACCTTCGCGCTCCGCGCCGGCATCTCAACCTTCGACCTCTCGCGCTACCTGGGAGCCAGCCTGGCCATGATCGACCGCCATTACGGCCACCTCGCACGCGACGGACGCGAGCACGCAATCCGGCTCCTCGACGGCTACGCGGACATCAAAGCCGCCGACGTCCAAGCCTTGGGCGTCCGATGGACGCCGCAGCTGCCCATCGTCGCCGATCAAGACAACGGAAACAGCGCCTGAGCAGGAGGAAACCGAAGGCCCTCTGACGGACTCGAACCGTCGACCCCCTTACTGTAGTGGGACCCCCGGCGCAATCCGGGCGCAGGTCGGGCGGGCGGGTGCAGCCACGCTTTGTAGCTGAGGGGATCGGTGTCACCTCCTGTCTTGTGATGGGGTGCGTGATTCCGCGGCGCGGGGCGCCCAGCCTTACCTGGGTGCACGGACACGGATGGTCCGGCGACAAGATGATCGATCGGGTGCGATCCCCGCGAGGGTTGCTTGCGGCCGCTCGGTCTCTCAAGGCCGTCCAGGCGGGTGGGCGCTGGCGGCGGGGGTGTGCGTGCCGAAAACTCGGTTCGCCTCAAAGAGTGACTTCGGCGGACCTTGTCCGATTGCGCCAGCCGCTGGTGCGACGCGCTTGAGCGTGCCCCTGGTGCTGAGTCCGTAGGGTCAAGACCATCGACGGGGACGGGGCAATCCGGCTGTTGGGCTCGCTCACGTATTGGGTCGCCCGGCGTCTGTTCGAGATGGTGGTGCTTCGGTTGCGCTCGGAGCGGTCGAAGGAGCTCGAGATCCTGGTGCTGCGCCACCAGCTGCATGTGTTGCAGCGTCAGGTCGGCCGCTGTCTCTTATACACATCTGACGCTGC
>JBKPFP010000153.1:0-20622 GCA_046744435.1 Actinomycetota bacterium
CCGCCCACACGACTAAGCTCCTGACGTGCCAGCGACCGTCATCGTCGGCGCCCAGTGGGGTGACGAGGGCAAGGGCAAGATCGTCGACCTGCTCGCGCAGCACTCCGATCTCGTGTGCCGCTACCAGGGCGGGCCGAACGCGGGGCACACGATCATCGCGAACGGCGAGACGTACAAGTTCAAGCACATGCCGTCGGGGATCCTCTGGGGCAAGGAGTGCGTGCTCGGCGCGGGGTGCGTGATCGACCCGGAGGTCTTCGTCGAGGAGCTGGACGATCTGGAGGGGCGCGGGATCTCGACGGACACGGTGCGCGTGTCCGGGAACGCGCACCTGGTCATGCCCTGGCACGTAGCGCTCGATCGCGCGAGCGAGCGCCGGCTGGGCAACCTCCAGATCGGAACGACCCGGCGCGGGATCGGGCCGGCTTACGCCGACAAGTCGGCGCGGCTCGGCATCCGCGTGCAGGACCTGTTCGACCCGAAGATCCTCCGCCAGAAGATCGAGGTCGCGCTCGCGGAGAAGAACGTCTGGCTCGAGCGCGTCTACGGAGCCGCCCCGCTCGACCTCGAGGACGTCGCCGAGCGCTGCGAGCGGGTCGCCCAGCGACTGCGGCCCTTCATCGCGGACACGTCACTCCTGGTCGACCGCGCGCTCCGCGAAGGGAAGGCGGCGCTCTTCGAGGGCGCCCAGGGCACGCTTCTCGACCTCGACCACGGCACGTATCCGTTCGTCACGTCCTCGAACCCGATCGCCGCGGCGGCCGCGACCGGGATCGGCATCGGCCCGAACCGCATCGACCGTGTGATCGGCGTCGCCAAGGCGTACGTGACGCGCGTCGGCGAGGGGCCGCTGCCGACGGAGATCGAGGGGCCGGAGCAGGAGCGCGTCCGCGAGCTCGGCGGCGAGTACGGGACCGTGACCGGGCGCGAGCGGCGCTGCGGATGGCTCGACCTCGTCGGCCTCCGCTATGCCGTCCGCCTGAACGGGATCACGTCGCTCGCGCTGACGAAGCTCGACGTGCTCTCGTCGTTCGCCGAGCTGCCGGTTTGCGTCCGCTACGCGCTCCGCGACGGGACCGAGACCGGTGACTTCCCGGCGCACCAGAGCGACTTCCACCACTGCGAGCCGATCTACGAGGTGCTCGACGGGTGGGAGGAGCCGCTCGAAGGCGTCGACGACGTCTCGGCGTTGCCGGCGGCGGCGCGGCGGTACGTGGAGTTCGTCGAGCGCGAGCTGGACGTCGAGGTGTGCCTGATCGGGACCGGCGCCGCGCGCGAGCACGTGCTGTCACCGCGCGGCGTCGAAAGCCTAGCTCGACCTTAAGACTCGCAAAGATAGGCCGTTCGGCCCATTGTCCACGCGCGCGCGTAATGAAAGAGTGCAGTCGTGGAGCGCGCGTCTAGCCGCGACGAGAGCTTCCTGCGCGAAGTCAACGAGAACATCGAGCGGGCCGCCGAGCGCCTCGGTGTGCACGGGGACTCGTGGCGGTTCCTGTGCGAGTGCGGCCGGCCCGGTTGCCGGGAGACGGTCGAGCTGACGCTGGACGAGTTCGACGACGTCAGCGCGCACGGCTTCCTGCTCGCCGACGGCCACAGAAGCCAGGCGGCCGAGCAGCCGACCGACGATCAGAGCGGCCTGCGCTCCGCGAGCAACGTCTCGAAGAGCTCGCGGTAGTTCACGAACGCCTCCGCGACGTCCTCGTCGTCCACGTCCTCGGCCGCGTCCAGCTTGCGCGCGAGCTCTCCGGCTGCCGCCCAAGGGCGGATCAGGTCGGGGTCGACGCCCTCGCGCGCGACGAAGCTGTCGGCGTCGGCCCTCTTTCAAGATGCCCGGTCCCCCGACTACACTCGCGCCGGTGAAGGTCCTCGTCGTCGGCTCCGGCGGGCGTGAACACGCGCTTGCCTGGAGGCTCGCGCAGAGCCCGGAGCTGGACGAGTTGCATGCAGCGCCCGGCAATCCTGGCATCGCTCGACTCGGCACCTGTCATCCCATTCGCGCCGAGGACGGCGAGGGGCTCCTCGACCTGGCCCACAACCTGCGTCCCGACCTCGTCGTCGTCGGCCCCGAGATGCCGCTCGTCGCGGGTGTTGCCGACCACCTCCGCCACGCGGGCGTCGCCGTCTTCGGGCCGAGCGCGGCCGCGGCGCGAATCGAGGGCTCCAAGACGTTCGCGAAGGAGCTCATGCGCGCGGCCAAAGTGCCGACGGCGGAGACGATGTCCGTGGCGCGGCCGCCCTGCGTCGTCAAGGCGGACGGGCTCGCGGCCGGCAAGGGCGTCTTCGTCTGCCGCACCCAGGAGGAGCTCGATGCGGCGCTGCGGGCCGTCTCGAATCTCGGCGAGCAGTGGGTGATCGAGGAGCTGCTGGAGGGCGACGAGCTCTCGGTCTTCGCGATCTCGGACGGGCGCAACGCACTCGGGCTCGCGGCCGCGCGCGACTACAAGCGGGTCGGGGACGGCGACACCGGGCCGAATACAGGCGGCATGGGCGCCTACTCGCCGGTGTCGAAGATCGGTGACGCAGAGGTCGAGGAGCTGATCGAGACCGTGCACCGGCCCGTGCTCGCACAGCTGGCGGCTCGGGGGACGCCGTTCGTGGGCCTGCTCTATGCCGGCCTGATGCTCGGCGAGGGCGGCATGCGGGTCCTCGAGTTCAACTGCCGGTTCGGCGACCCAGAGACGCAGGCGATCCTGCCGCGGCTCGAGGGCGACTTCCTCGCGGCGCTCGCGGCGGCGGCGGCCGGCGACCTGAGCGAGGTCGAGCTCGGCGCCTCCGACGCGGCCGCGGTCACCATCGCGCTCGCGGCCGAGCGCTACCCGGAGGCGGGCGACTCCGGCTCGCCGATCGAGGGCATCGAGGCGGCGGAGGCCGAAGGGGCGATCGTCTTCCAGGCCGGCACGGCGATCCGGGACGGCGGGCTCGTGACGAACGGCGGCAGAGTTCTGAACGTGACCGCGCTCGGCGAGAGCCTGGAGGACGCGCGGGCGCGGGCCTACGCCGGTTGCGAGCTGATCTCGTTCCAGGGCATGCGCTACCGCAGGGACGTCGGGCAGAAGGCGGTCAACGTTGCGGGGTGACCCTCGCGCCGAGACGGCGCCGCTCGGCCTGCTCGAGGAGCTCGATGAGCAGGGGCCGCTCGTGGGGATCGTGATCGGCTCCGACTCCGACCGCGAGGCGATGGAGCCGGCGACGCGGGAGCTCGACGAGCGCGGCATCTCGCACGAGGTGAACGTGCTCTCCGCGCACCGCGACCCCCGCGCCGTCGCCGAGTATGCCTCGACTGCGCAGCTGCGCGGCGTCCGTGTGATCATCGCCGGCGCCGGCCTGGCCGCCGCGCTCCCGGGCGTCGTCGCGGCCTACAGCGACCTGCCTGTCATCGGCGTCCCGCTCCGCTCGAGCAAGTCCGTCGGCGGTGGGCTCGACGCGCTGCTCTCGATCGTCCAGATGCCGCCGGGCGTGCCCGTCGCCTGCGTCTCAGTCGACGGCGCGCGGAACGCCGCGATCCTCGCCGCGCGGATCCTCGCGCAGGGCGGCGGATACCCGCAGCAGCGGGATCTACACTCCAAGCAGTGATTCCGCGCTACTCCCGTCCGGCCATGGCCAAGGTGTGGTCGGAGGAGGCCAAGCTCGAGCGCTGGCTCGAAGTCGAGCTCGCCGCGCTCGACGCGTGGGCCGAGGTCGGGGTCGTTCCGGCCGACGCTGCGCGCGACATCCGCACCTCGGCGCGGCCGCCCTCCCCCGCTCGCGTCGCCGAGCTCGAGGAGCGCACGCAGCACGACCTCGCGGCATTCGTCGACGCAGTCGCGATCGAGCTCGGCCCCGTCGGGCGCTGGTTCCACTACGGGCTCACATCTTCGGACGTGCTCGACACGGCGCTCTCGCTCCAGATCCGCGAGGCAGGCGAGCTGATCCTCGGCGACCTCGACCGCGCCTTCGCGGCCGTGGTCGCGCGGGCGGACGAGCATCGTTCGACGCTGACGATCGGCCGCACGCACGGCGTGCACGCGGAGCCGACGACCTTCGGGCTCAAGCTCGCGGTCTGGGCCTTCGAGCTGGACCGCGACCGCAATCGGGTCCTGCGCGCGCTCGAAGGCCTGCGCGTCGGCAAGCTCTCGGGCGCGGTCGGCACGTACGCGGTCACCGACCCCGAGGTCGAGCGGCTCGCCTGCGAGCGCCTCGGGCTCGAGCCCGCGCCCGCCGCGACGCAGATCCTGCAGCGCGACCGGCACGCCGACATGCTCGCCGCGCTCGCCGTCACCGCTGCCTCGCTCGAGCGTTTCGCGCTCGAGCTCCGCAACCTCGCCCGCACCGAGGTCGCCGAGGTGCAGGAGCCGTTCGGCAGCGGCCAGAAGGGCTCGTCGGCGATGCCGCATAAGCGGAACCCGGTCGTCGCCGAACGCATCTGCGGGCTGGCGCGGATCGTCCGCGCGCAAGCCCTCGTCGGCCTCGAGAACGTCGCCCTGTGGCACGAGCGCGACATCTCGCACTCCTCGGCGGAGCGGGTTGCGATTCCCGATGCCTTCTTCGCGCTCGACTACATGCTCGACAAGTTCGCATGGCTCGTCGAGGGCCTGGTCGTCCGGCCCGAGCGGATGCGGCGCAACCTCGAGGCCGGTCACGGCCTCCACTTCAGCCAGCGGCTCCTGCTCGCGCTCGTCGACGCGGGGCTGCCCCGCGACGAGGCCTACCGGCTCGTGCAACGGCACGCGATGCGCGCCTGGGAGGAGGAGCGGGACTTCCCCTCGCTCGTGCGCGAGGATCCCGAGGTGCGCAGCCACCTCGACCCGGCCGCGCTCGACGCGGTCTTCGACCTCGACGGCTACATGCGGCACGTCGACGTCGTCTTCGACCGACTTCACGCCTTGACCCGAAAGGAGGAGCCCGTCCATGCCTGAGGTGGTGCACGTAGGAAGCGGCAAGGTGCGCGAGCTGTTCGCCCTCGACGACGAGCGGCTCCTGCTCGTCGCCAGCGACCGGATCTCGGTCTTCGACGTCGTCCTGCCGACCGAGATCCCGGACAAGGGCCGCGTCCTGACCGGTTTGTCCGGCTTCTGGTTCACGCGCGCGCGAGAACTAGTGCCCAACCACCTGCTCGCGATTCGCGACGACGGGCGCTCGACCGAGTGCCGCCGGCTGGAGATGCTCGCGCTCGAATGCGTCGTGCGCGGCTACCTCTCGGGCTCCGGGTGGAAGGACTACCAGGCGACGGGAACGGTCTGCGGCCACGACTTTCCCGAGGGCCTGCGCGAGTCCGACCGCCTGCCGGAGCCGATCTTCACGCCGTCGACGAAGGCACAGACCGGCCACGACGAGAACATCACGCGCGAGCAGGCCTCCGAGCTCATCGGTGCCGAGCGCTTCGCCGAGGTCGAGCGCGTGTCGCTCGAGCTCTACCGCTTCGCCGCCGCGCACGCAGCCGAGCGCGGGATCATCATCGCGGACACGAAGTTCGAGCTCGGCGTCGACGAGTCCGGCAACCTCGTCCTTGCTGACGAGGCCTTCACGCCCGACTCCTCGCGCTTCTGGCCCGCCGACGAGTACTCGCCCGGTGGCCCGCA
The DNA here is from genome assembly GCA_046744435.1 of Actinomycetota bacterium. Taxonomy (GTDB): domain Bacteria; phylum Actinomycetota; class Thermoleophilia; order Gaiellales; family Gaiellaceae; genus VAXT01. Next base: position 5,559 of record JBKPFP010000153.1, read on the forward strand.
GCCTTCGTTCGACAAGCAGTTCGCGCGCGACTACTGCGAGGCGCTCGACTGGGACAAGACGTATCCCGGCCCCGAGCTCCCCGGCGAGGTCGTCACCGGCACGCGTCAGCGCTACGTCGAGGCGTTCGAGCGGCTGACCGGTATCGGCTTCGACGACTATGCCGCCGACCCGGAGGTCGTCCTGCGATGAGGGTCTCCGTTCTCGTCAGGCCGAAGCCGGGCATCCTCGACCCGCAAGGTGAGGCGGTCGAGACCTCCCTCCGGCACCTGGGCTTCTCGGTCGACGAGGCGCGCGTCGGCCGCCGGGTCGACCTCGACGTCGAAGCCGACAACGAGGCCGACGCCCGCGAGCAGGTCGAGCGGATGTGCGCCGAGCTGCTCGCGAACCCGCTCATCGAGAGCTACGAGATCGAGCTAGGAGGCGACCGCTGACCCCTGAGACACGGCCGCGAGTGGGCGTCCTCGTCTTCCCAGGGTCGAACGACGACCGGGATGCCGCCCTCGCCCTCGAGTCGCTCGGCGGAGAGTCCGTCCTCGTCTGGCACGGCGACCACGAGCTACCCGAGGTGGGCGCGATCGTCCTGCCCGGTGGCTTTTCCTACGGCGACTACCTCCGGTGCGGCGCGATCGCTCGGTTCTCGCCGGCGATGCGTGCAGTCGCGACCTTCGCCGGCGAAGGCGGGCTCGTGCTCGGCATCTGCAACGGGTTCCAGGTCCTGTGCGAGGCGGGCCTGCTCCCGGGCGTGCTACGCCCGAACGAATCGCTCGCCTTCGTCTGCCGCGACGTCGCCGTGGACGTCGAGCGCAGCGACACCCCGTTCACCTCACGCTGCACCGTCGGGCAGGAGCTGAGGATCCCCGTCAAGCACGGCGAGGGTTGCTACTTCGCCGATCCCGAGCTGCTGGCCGAGCTCGCCGAAGCCGAGCAGGTCGTCCTCAGGTACCGCGAGGACGACAACCCGAACGGATCGGTCGATCGGATCGCCGGCGTGATCAACGCAGAGGGCAACGTCTTCGGACTGATGCCGCATCCCGAGCATGCGGTCGACCCGCTGCTGGGCTCCACCGACGGGGCGCTGGTGCTCGCGTCGCTGCTCGACGCCGTGCGCGAGCGCACACTCGCCCCCGCGTAGGCCGACTTCCGGGCCGCCGCGATCAAGGCGGCTCGTCTCGATTGTTCTCTCGTCCCTGCGTCTAGGCGGTCACCTCCGCCCCTTCGCCCCGAGCCCCAGCGTCTCTTCCAGAGCGGGACAGTCGACGAGCGCGTCGCGCAGGCGCGCGAGGTCACGCGCGCGAAGGGTCACCGGCCCGCGCCTGGCCGTACCGCCGGTTGAGTAAGCGAAGCGCACGAGCCGCTCGCCCTTCGCGTCTTCGAGCAGCTGTACGAGCGATGCGAACCGCTTCTCGCCCGCCCGCTGCTGCAGCGCGAGCTCCTCGACCAGCGTCGCCGGCCCCCAGGGTGTTGCTGCTTTTGCCATCCCGGCCACCGTAACGACGCAGTCGTCACACGTGGGTCACGGCTCTGTGCTGAAAGTGCGACGGCGCGTCTCAGGCGTCGATCGGAACGTGCCCCGGCTCGGCCGCGACCCGCTCGAGCCACGCGCGCACGGCCGGGTACCCATCCAGCTCGAAGCCGCCCTCGTGCGCCACGTGCGTGTACGCGTAGAGGGCGATGTCCGCGATCGTCGGCGACTCGCCGACGAGCAGCTCGCGCCCGCCGAGATGCGACTCCATCGCGGCCAGAGCGCGGTAGCCGGCCGCCCGCCGCTCTTCCACCCGGTCGGCAAACGCGTCCGGCCGTCCGGAATACGCAAGCCAGAAGCGCACGACGGCGAGCGCCGGCTCGTGGTCGTACTGCTCGAAGAACATCCACTGCAGCACCTGCGCCCGCGCGTACCGGTCGCCTGGAACGAACCGCGTCCCCTCGCCGAAGTACCAGAGGATCGCCCCCGACTCGGCGAGCGGACGGCCGTCGTCGAGCACGAGCGTCGGCACGCGCAGAGCCGGGTTCAGCCCACCGAGCAGCTCGGGCCGGCCCGAGCGATCGACGACGTCGACCGTGCGCAGCTCGTACGGGATCCCGAGGTGCGCGAGGAGCAGCCGCACCTTGTAGCAGTTGCCGGAGACCGGGCTGTTGTAGAGGAGCACGCCCGGACTATCGCAAAGGCCGAAGGCCCGGCCCGGGCCGGGATAGTCTCGGCGCGTGGCGCGCATTGCGGTCACGGTCTCGCCGGGCGCGAAGCGCACCGAGCTGGTCGGCAGGCACGGCGACGGCTGGAGGGCACGCGTGGCCGCTCCGCCGGAAGGCGGCCGGGCCAACGCCGCGCTCGCCGTCCTCCTCGCCGACGCGCTCGGCGTGCCGCGCGATCAGGTCGAAGTGGTCGCCGGCCACACGTCCCGCCGCAAGCTCGTCGAGATCGAAGGGCTCGATCCCCGCGAGATTGCCCAACGGCTCGCTGGGTAGAACGTAGGAGAGACATGCAACAGACCGCCCTGAACTACGTCGAACGCGCCAAGAAGAATCAGAACTTCCGCGAGACGCTCGCGACCGGAGAGTTCAGCCAGATCGTCCTCATGACGCTCAAGCCGGGCGAGGAGATCGGCGAAGAGATGCACGAGGGAGACCAGATCCTGCTCTTCGTCGAAGGCGAGGGCGAGGCCGTGATCGAGGGCGAGACGAGCCCCGTGCGGGCGAACGACCTCGTCTTCGTGCCGGCGGGCACGAGGCACAACTTCGTCAATACTGGAGCCGGGCCGCTCCGCATCGTGACCGTCTACGCTCCGCCCGAGCACCCGGACGGAACGGTGCACCGGACGAAGGCCGAGGCCGACGCCGCGGAGCACCACTAGCTGGGCAGCAAGAGTGACACGGTCGTCGCGCCCTGAGGGCTGGTAAGTTCCCGGCCGTGCCGAAGCGGATCCTGCTGCTCGTGGCCGCACTCACGCTTGCCGCGACCTCCGTCGCGTTCACCCCGTCCGGCCATCGCGAGTTCAGCTGGCAGCTGACGCCGACCGGGTCGACCGCTCGGCTGCGCGGTCTGTCCGTCGTCAGCTCCTCCGTGGTCTGGGCGAGCGGCGCGGGCACGGTGCTGCGCACGGTCGACGCCGGCAGCAGCTGGCAGGAAGTCACGCCTCCGGACACGGCAAACCTGCTCTTCCGGGACGTGGAGGCCTTCGACGCCCAGAACGCCCTCATCCTCGCCATCGGCCCCGGCGACGCGTCGCGGGTCTACAGGACGTCGGACGGCGGCCAGACGTGGGCCCTCACCTTCCTGAACGACGACCCGAACGCGTTCTACGACTGCATGGCGTTCTTCGACGAGGACCGCGGCCTCGCCCTGTCGGATCCGGTCGACGGCTTCTTCCGCATCATCGCGACGAGCGACGGCGGGCGCACGTGGCGCGTGGTCGACGCCGACATGCCGCCTGCCCTGGCCGGCGAGGCCGCCTTCGCCGCCAGCGGCCAGTGCCTCGTCACCGCAGGTGGCCAAGACGCCTTCTTCGGCACTGGAGCAGGAGCCGAAGCTCGGGTCTTCCGCACCGGCGACGGCGGGCAGAGTTGGCAGGTGACGACGACGTCGATGCTCAGCGGACCGAGCGCCGGGATCAATGCGCTCGCCTTCCGCGATCCCCGGCACGGCCTCGCGGCCGGGGGCGACTTCTTCACTCCGAGCGTCGCGCCGAACTCCCTCGCGCTCAGCGATGACGGCGGCGTCGTCTGGGATCTCGTCGCCGACGCGCCGGACGAGTACCGCTCCGGCGCGCATTGGGTCAACGGCCTGGTCGCGCTCATCGTCGGGCCCACGGGCAGCGACGTGACGCAGGACGCCGGCGATTCTTGGCGCCGCATCGACGATGGCAGCTTCGACACCGTCGACTGCGCGGGCGGCTGGACGTGCTGGGCCTCCGGCGAGCAGGGCCGGGCCGCGTTCCTCGTCCGGAACTGAGCGCCGGCGGGGGCTTCTGCGCCCCAGTCGAGTCGATGTGCACAATGAAGAGACCGTGTCCCAAATAGCAGACACCCTCGACGCTGCCCGCAGCGCTGCAGGCACCCACGCCTGGCGCGAGGCGTACGACGCCTACTCCGCTGCCGACGTGCGCGACCTGTCCCCGAACGATCTCGAGCGCTTCGCCGACGCCGCATGGTGGACCGGGCATCTCGACCAGGCGATCAGCCTTCGTGAGCGTGCGTATGCCGGCTACTCGGCTGCCGGCGAGAAGATCGATTCGGCGCGGCTCGCGCTCACGCTCTCCTGGGACCACGGAGGCCGCGGCGCGTTCTCGGTCTCGCACGGCTGGTTCGCGAACGCCGAGCGGCTGCTCGACGGGGAGCCGGAGTCGATCTCGCACGGGCTGATGGCCCTGACCCGCGCCGTCAACGCCATGTTCGCGGAGGGAGACCTCGCCGCCGCGATCGCTGACTTCGACCGGGCGGCCGAGCTCGGGGAGCGCTTCGGCGACCGGAACATCCAGGTCCTGTCCCTGGTCGGCAAGGGGCGCGCGCTCGTCAAAGCCGGCGAGATCGAGGCCGGCTTCGCTCTCTTCGACGAGGGCACGGCCGCGGCCGTGTGCGGCGAGCTGCAGCCGTACTACACGGGGCTCATCTACTGCATCACGATCAGCTCCTGCCAGGACCTCGGCGACTACCGTCGGGCGGCCGAGTGGACCGAGGCCGCGAACCGCTGGTGCGATCGTCTCGACGTCAGCGGCTTCCCCGGCGCCTGCCGCATCCACCGGGCCGAGGTCATGCGCCTCCGTGGCGACTGGCCGGGCGCCGAGAAGCAGGCGATCGAGGCCTGCGAGGAGCTCCACGACTTCGACCGCTCGATCACGGCCGGCGGCTACTACGAGATCGGCGAGATCCGTCGCCGCCGTGGTGACTTCGCCGCGGCCGAAGAGGCCTTCCGGACGGCGCGCGATCTTGGTCGCGACCCCCAGCCCGGGCTCTCGCTCCTGCGCCTCGCCGAGGGCAAGGTCGACGCTGCGGTTGCCGGGATCACCCGCGCGCTCGACGAGCTCGAGGATCCGCTGTCGCGGCTGCGCCGCCTGCCGGCGCGGATCGACATCGCCGTCGCTGCCGGCGACCTGAAGACCGCGCGGTCGGCGGCGAGAGAGCTCGAGCAGATCGTCGACTCCTACAAGATCGGCGGCCACCGGGCAGCCGCCTTCGACGCGACGGTCCACTTCGCGTCGGGCCAGATCCAGCTCGCGGAGGGCGACGCGGAGGGCGCAGCCCGGTGCCTGCGGCGTGCCCGCGACGGCTGGCAGGGCGTCGGCGCGCCGTACGAGACGGCGCACGCGCGGATGCTGCTCGGCATCGCGCTGCGGCGCCAGGGCGACGAGCACGCCGCGACCGACGAGCTCGAGGCCGCGGAGGCGGTCTTCGAGCGGCTGGGCGCGAAGCTCGACCAGGAGCGCGCCAAGGAGCTTCTGGGGCGGCTCCAGACCCAGCGCACGTTCCTCTTCACGGACATCGTGGACTCGACGCGGTTGCTCGAGACGCTCGGCGACGAGAAGTGGCGGAAGCTCCTCGCGCGGCACGACGAGCTGCTCCGCGACCGGATCGTCGAGAGCGGTGGCGAGGTGATCAAGCACACCGGTGACGGCTACTTCGCCGCCTTCGGAAGCCCGCGCGCCGCGCTCGAGGCCGCCGTCGCGATCCAGCGGGCGCTCGACGCGGAGATCGTCGCTCCGGACGTCCGCATCGGCGGGCACACAAGCGGCGCCTTCAAGACCGACGGCGCGTTCGCGGACTACGGCGGGCAGGGTGTGCACACGGCGGCGCGCATCGGGGCGATCGCGGGGGCGGGCGAGATCCTCGTCAGCAAGGACACGATCGACGGCGTCGGGACGACGTTCCGGCTCTCCGAGCCGCGGAGCGAGGCGCTGAAGGGCATCGAGCAGCCGGTCGAGGTGGTTTCGGTCGACTGGCGCTAGTCGGGCGCGCGGGCGACGCCGAGGATGTAGGGCGCCGAGGTGATCGTCAGCCACGACGAGGAGTGAAAGCCGTGGTCGAGCGCGACCATTTCGAACCCGGCGGCGCGGATCGCGGCCTCGGTGTCTCGCGTCGTCTCGCACCCGCCCAACGTCCGCGTCCAGAAGAGGGCGTCACAGGCGCGCTGGACGCCGCGGAAGAGGACGTGCTCGGAACGAACGTGCTCCCAGAAGCGGAGCTCGCCGCCTGGCTCGAGTACGCGCCTCAGCTCCCCGAGCGCAACCGCGGGGTCGGGCACGCTGCAGAGGAGACCCATCACGACGGCGGCGTCGAAGGCTCCGTCGGCGGCCGGAAGCGCCTCGGCGACGCCCTCGACGATCTCGATCGGCACCGCCGCGCTCTCCGCCCGCTCCGCAGCCTTCGCGCGAGCAGTCGGATCCGGCTCGACGGCCAGGACTCCGGTCACTGCCGGCGGGTAGTGCTCGAATGAGCGCCCGTCGCCGGCGCCGACGTCGATTACTCGCCCGCGCAGGCTCGCGAGCAGGCGCCGCCTGAGCTCGATGCCGCCGGGATCGGGGCGGCGCGCCTCCCGGCGCTCCAGGTAGCGGGCGAACAGCGCCTGCTGCGGCCCGTACAACGGTGGTCTCGTCGCAGTGGCTCCCGCACCGACGTCGCTCGTCGTCAACTGTCGGCTCGTGTAGGCGCCCTACGCACCGAGGACGCCGGCTGCGCGGTCGTAATCGTCGGCGGCGACCCAAAGGATCATGCCGTAGCGACCCGAGCCCGCACTGGTAGCCGCCGCGGCAGTGACGTTGATGCTCGCCTCGGCAAGCTTCGCGACAGTGTCGGCAACAGCGCCCACGCGGTCGTCGCCTTGGACGAGAAACGCACGTTTCGCCTCACTGAGCGTGAGGCCGAGCCGCTCGGCGGCGTCCTTCAGCGCGCCCGGCTCTTCCGGGACGAGATCGAGCTGCGACTGGCCGCCGCCCGCAGGGAAGCCAAGGTAGGCGAGCAGGTTCACCCCGCTCTCCCGCAGCGCCGAGAGGATGCGCTGACCCTCTCCGGGCGCGTCTGAAACGGTCAGGTAGTAGTACTCGACGCCTCGTATCGAGTCGGCCATCGCAGACCACCTCCTCTTCGAACTGTGCTCAGCCCCGAACGATACGCGCCTGAGCGCGCCGACTGCCTAGCCGCGCTCGATGAGCGCCACCCTGTAGCCGTCCGGTGGGTTTCGAACATCGAGTTCACCGATAGCTGCCGCTCGGTCGTCCCGGAGCCGAGAGGGCGAGCTGTCGAGCGAGAAGAACGGACGAAGGAACCGGGGGCCGCGGGGTGCGCGGCCCCCTGGAATTGAACTACGGGCTCGGACTCAAAGTCGCCTCGAAGATGTCGGTCCGGTTCGTCAGGTTCCCGTCGTTCGCCATGCCGAAAAGAGCGACGAACGAGTTCCCCGCACGCGCGAGACCCTCGTAGTCGCCGACGAACAAGCCGGCCGCATCGGGCGCCGTCTCCATGTCGAAGGGGCCGGCAACGTGCGTCTCCGACGTCCAGCTGCCGCCGTCCGCACAGTTCTGCGTCGCCGGGTGACAGTGCACGAACCAGTAGTCGGTGGGCAGACCGGGCGCGGGCGTGTTGTTGCGGAAGTCGTAGTAGGTGACCCCGACGGTGCCGTCGGCGGCAACCGCGACCGACGGCGTAAAGGCCTGCGTGGCCGGCACCTGGTTGATCTGGATCGCCGGCGACCACGTCCGGCCGCCGTCCAGAGACTGCGAGAACGCGATGCCTGCGTGCTCCCGCCCCCTGGGCGGGCCGCTGAAGCGGCCGTCCTGCCAGACGGCGTAGACCTTTCCTGCGGTGACGCCGGCCGTGATGTCGGGAATGATGTCTCCCGTTCGCACGCCCTGACCCGTGTCCGGATCGACAACGCCGACCGTGTCGACCCGACTGACCCTGATTGGCGCCGACCAGGTCACACCACGGTCGGTCGAGCGCAGGACGGCGACTTCACAGCACGTTCGTTGCACGCCGGAGCCGTGGAACAGCCACATCGCGTTCACCAACGTCGGCACCGCTGCGCCAGTCGGAACGACCGCGATCTGATTTCCGATCGTGAACGAGATCGCCCGCTGCTCGTCGAAGATCGCTCGCGCCGGCTCCCACGAGACGCCGCCGTTCGTCGAACGCGCGAAGACGGTCTGAGAGCGCAACGCGAACGTGTTGGCGAGCCCGGTCAGGCTGACGGTGTCGCTCGGGAAGGTGCTCCGATCCCAGACGGCATAGACGAAGTTCGAGTCGAACGAGTCAGCCGTGATCGACTCCTTGTCGACGAACAGAGACCCGGATCCGGTGTTCTCGCGCTGAAGCGTGGCCGGCTCGCTCCAAAGCGTCCCGCCGTTCGTCGACCTGCTCGCCAGGATCGCGTTGTCTGCGTTCGTGTCGTTGAACGAGAGCGCGATCTGGTGGACGACGCCGTTGGGCGAGAACGTCACCCACGGATCCGAGGCGCGCTGGAAATCCCCGCCGTTCGCGACCGTCCCGCCCGCGCAGATGCTGAAGTGGGCGAACGAGTGCGTCCAGCTCGTGCCGCCGTTGAACGATGTCGCGGCGACGAGGCCGTGCGCGCCGCCGTTCGACCAGCGGTCCTGCTGGTAGGCGCCGACGATGTGGTCCGGGTCGTTCGGGTCGACAGCGACCCGCGGCTCGACCTCTGCGTTCTGGTAGAGCGTCCCGGACTGGGCGACACCTTCGCAGCCCGGTGGAAACGGGCTCGGCCCCGAAACGAGCGGTAGCGATGCCGGCGGAGGAAACACATCCGCTCCGGCTGCGCCGGCGAACACGGCAGCACAGAGCATGCCCAATGCGAGGGCAATCCTCTTCATCAAGCTCCCCCCTCTTCTCGTAGTTGCTAGGACTGGCGCAGGTCTACCACCGTGCCGGGGACCCGGCAAGTCCAATGTGACTAGGGATTCGGGGAAGCCGGCGCAAGACCGGCACCGACTAACCCGAGCGCTCGATCAGCTCGATGCGGTAGCCGTCCGGGTCCTGGACGAAGCAAAGCCGCGACCCGCCCTGGCGGACTTGATACGGCGGCCGCTCGGGCTCGATCCCCTGGCCGGCGAGCTCCTTGAGCGTCCCGTCGAGGTCGTCGACGGTAAGCGCGACGTGGCCGTAGCCCGTGCCGAGCTCGTAGGAGTCGACGCCGAAGTTGTACGTGAGCTCGAGCTCGGGTCGCTCCTGGCCCGGGACGCCGAGGAAGTAGTTCACGGCTTCGTCGCGGATCGGGAGCTCTCGCCTTCGTTCGAGCCCGAGCGCCTCGTAGAAGGCGATCGAGCGCTCGGGATCAGTCACGCGGTAGCAGGTGTGGATCAATTCCATAGGCTCCCGGATCCTAGATGGCCGCGATGATCAGAACGATTCGGGGCAACATCGATCCCGCGGAGCTCGGGCCGTGCGACGCTCACGAGCATCTCTTCCTCGTCACACCGGCCCAGCCGGGCGAGGAGTACTCGGACGTGTCGAAGGCGATCGAAGAGGCCAAGACGCTGTGGGCTGCGGGGGGCCGGGCTCTCGTCGACTGGACCCCGATCGGGCTCGGGCGCGACTTGAACGGGCTACGGGCCGTCTCCGAGGCGACCGGACTGCACATCGTGGCAGCGACGGGAGTGCACCGGGATGGGCGCACGGGTCGCGCGGCGTCGACCCGAGCTGGGTCCGCCTTAGCCGTGCGGTGCTCCGGTTTGCTCCACCCGTTCAACGCTGACGGCGGAGGGTCAGCGCCGTCGAACTACCGGACGGAGCTTGCGCTACTCAAGCTTCGAAGCTGACTATCCGTCTTGCGTGGGAAATCGGTGCCTCTTGTTTTAGGAGAATCCGGCCCGCCTCTCGGCGTCGCGGACGCGCTGAGCAAGTGTCTCGAGGAGCGCCCACACCATCTCGGGATGGCTCTCGACGAGGGGGCGGAAGCTCCAGACCGGGAGCAGGTAAGCGTGCACATTGATGTCCGCCCTGACCGTCGCGGTCCGTGCTGACTTGTCGATCAGGGCCATCTCGCCGAACGCATCGCCAGGACCGAGACGACCGACCTCCTGGCCGTGCACCGTCACGGTCACCCAACCGTCCTCGATAACGATGAACGTCTGTCCGCTCTCGCCCTCTTCGACTATCGTCTCGCCGGCGCTGAAGGTGCGCTCCATGAACTCCCCAGCAAGCCCCTCGAGGAAGCGGTCGTCGGCCGCGGCGAAGAGCGGGACCCTGCGGATCAGATCGAGGCTCGGCTGAGGCACCGCCGCATCCTACGCCTGAGCTCGGGCACCGCGTTGGCCGGCGACAAGAGCTGGGGCGAGCGCGGGAGCGTGTTCCTTAGACGGGCAGTGCGCGGGCCGCTACTCGGGCCAGCGGCGGCGGCGCCAGAGCAGCTGCACGACGACTAGCGCCGCCGTCGCGTAGGCGTACCCGATCAGGAGGTCGATGACGTAGTGGTTGCCCGTGTAGACGACCGCGAACGACTGCAACAAGGGGTAGAGCGCGCCGAGCCAGATCGCCCACCAGCGCCAGCGCGTCTTCCAGGCGATAGTCGCGAGGAAGAGGAAGCACAGGAACGCGTAGCCCGCGTGCAGCGAGGGGATCGCCGCGTAGGGGTTAGGGTCGATCAGCTTCGAGACGGAGACCGAGTGGTACCCCTGGGCGCCTGCCGGATCGGGCGCCGGGTTCTGCGGGATCCGGATCAATCCCGGCAGCAACCCGGCCTCGCCGGCTGCCCAGGGCGGAGCCGCCGGGACGAGGTAGAACGTGAGTGCGCCGGCGAACGAGAGCGTGATCATGGTCGCACCGAAGCGGTAGGCGAGTGCGCGACGCTTGGCCCAAAGCACAAAGGCGACCAGCGGCGGAACGATGAAGTGGAGGCGGGTCACCGCCAGCGTCACATGGTCGTACCACTGCGGCGTTCCAGTCCAGAGCCAGTCCTGCAGCTCCGCGGAGGGCACGAACCCTCCGAATAGGAATTTATCCGCGTTCAACTGGGGCAGATAGTGGGGATGCGGATGCAGCAGGTGGGCAATTCCGCGAAACTGCGCGTAGATCACAAGCACAGCCGCAAAGGGGACGAAATCGAGCAGATAACGACGCCCACTGCGGAGGATCAACGCGGGCAAGAGCAGGACGAGCAGGTACCGCTCAGGCGTCAGTCCGAGCCCGAACAGCCAGACGGCCAGACCGAGCGCCGCGACCAGCACGCCCACCGCGAGCACCGCCGTAGAGCGGGAGAGGTCTGGACACGGCGGGCCCCATTTATCGGCGGCCTCGCAATCGGCCTCGCCATCTTCGTACGCATCCCATTCTGGCGCGCTCCGCTCACGGCGGACGAGGCGGGTTACGCCGAGGTGGCCCGGCTGTGGGACCGGGGCGCCACCCTCTACGACGGTGTCTGGGTCGACCGCCCGCAAGGCTTGGTACTCATTTTCCGCGCTATCCATCTTCTCGGCGGTTCGGCAATGGCGATGCGCATCACCGCAGCGGCTGTCGCGACCCTCGTCGTCGCCGCAACCATGCTCCTCGCCCTCCGGCTGGCGCGCGGCAGGATAACCCCCGCTGTGGCGGGCTTGCTCGCCGCAACCATCGGCGCTTCGCCCTTCCTGGAGTCGTTCACGCTCTCCGGAGAGCTGCTCGCCTCACTGCCCGCGCTACTGTCCTTGCTCGCTTTTTGCGCCTACCTAGACAAGCGCCGCGCGCGCTGGCTAATCGGAGCCGGCCTCTTGACCGGGTGCGCCGTGCTGGTGAAGCAGTCCGCCTTCGACGCAGGGCTCGCCGCCGTCGCATATCTACTCTGGAGTGAGCGACGCCGTGGAGTCGGGCCCGCGGGCCTGCTTGCGACCTCGGCGCTCGCACCGGTTGCGCTTGCCGCCGCTGCCGCAGCGAGCTTCGGTGAGTGGTGGTACGCAGTCGTGGGCTACCGGTTCCAGGGCGATTCGTTGCTGACCGGTTCCACCAGTGCCCGGATGCACTTGCTCTGGCTGTCGCTGCCGACCGCCGGAAAGGCGCTCGGGCTGCTCGCCGTCCTAGCCGCAGTCGGCTGGCGACAGGCGCCGCTGCTCGCGAGGCTCTGGTTCGCCGCCGCGCTCGTCGGAGTGCTCGGCGGAGGAAACTTCCATCCTCACTACTACATCCAGCTGGTACCCCCGCTCTCGCTGCTCGCGGCGGTCGGGCTGCGGTACATCTGGGGAACACGCAATCGCCCGGCGTTCTCGGCTGCTGCCGCGGGAGCCGCGGCCACGATGGCGCTGGCGCTGCCGGCGGCTTGGGCGAGTCCCGGCTCGCAGGCACGAGAGATCTGGCCGCGCGATCCTCATCTCGTTCACGATGCGGCGCTCGCGCGATACATTCGGATGCACACTCGGCCGCACGAGCGAATCCTCGTCGTGTGGGCCAACGCCAATCTCTACTACCTCGCCGACCGACCCCCGGCGACGCCGTACCTCTGGTTTCGCAATGTGGAGTCGATTCCGGGCGCGGTTGCGGCCGCGCGCAAGGCTCTCGCAGAAAGACATGCTTCACTTGTCGCCGTCGTCCAGCCGCCGAACCGGCTCGACCGCACCGGACGGACGGCGAGGATCCTGCGTCGCTATTACCACCTCGCCGCGCGGGTCCACGGCGTCGCCGTCTACCGCGGCAAGACTACGAGGAAGACGCCAGAGGATGACGCCCGCCAGGGCGAGGTATCGCGCGAGGCGCAGGTCGAGCGGCAAGGCGACGACAGGCGCTGATGGCGTCGCGGCCGAGCGAGCTCAAGAACGTTGGGGCTGAGGAGGTGTCGGCCATCAGGTGGCTGTTCCGGGGTGCGCATCACTGTGCGTCGCTACGGCGTCTCGGGCCGGGCAGCACTACCGCGCTGAAACAGCATCGAGCTCCTCGGCAGACGCGGCAGGAAGCGCCGCGCTGATCCAGCGCCGCACGTCCCCGACTTCAGCGGGCACGTCGCTCGTCCGCAACAGAAACTGAACGAGCTCGGGATCCTCGTAGAGCCGGCCTACGCCCGCGTCTTCCCACGCACTCTCCGTCTTGCCGGAAAGCTTCGTGATCAGGCCGGGATCCTCCACCAACGCTCGATAGAAGCGCGGAAACCGCATCTGGATGAGCAGGACCTTGGCAAGGCTCAGCTTCTCATCGCGTGAGAGCTTGCCACCATCTGTTTGAGCGGCAAGGCTGAAGGCGTTGAGAAACCGCTTCACGCGCCGCGGATTGCGATTGGTGCCCGCCCGAATGAGCGTGCCCATCCGCTTGCTCCGGTGGGGAACTGCCTTCGCTCCGGACGTGCTAGCGAGCGCGAGCAACATGTCAGTTCGTGGTCGCGGCAGGACGAACGGGATTTGAATGATCTTCTCGACATACTCGGTCGCCGAGAGGGTGGCGCTGTCCTTGTAGCGCCGTCTGATTGCCTCCTCGACGATGGTCGGGTCGACACCCACAACGAAGACGCAGTTCGCTCGGTCAAGGTAGAGCTTCAACGCCTCCATGACCTCGATCGCATTCTCGGGAAGGCAGCGGTCAAGGTCGTCGATGAAGACGACGAGGTAGCCGTCGTCCCCGACGTACTCCGTCACGAGCGAATCGAAGATGAACTCGAACTTGTTCACGAACTCGAACAGGCGGTCGTCAGCGCTCGAACCGATTGCTTCCAGCACGGCATCAATGTCCTCTTCACGCACGATTCCTCCCGGAACGAACCGTGTCCCGACCTTGGCTGAGTAGATGGCCAGCTCCTTGGAGGCGCGAACGACGCGCTTGCGAAATGATGCACGACGCGAAGGCCTCGCCCCGTCGGGATCGTTCTTCATCTCGTAGAAGATCGTCTGAATCAGCGCGTTCCAGATGACCTCCTTCCTGTCGTATTTCCACGCGTTGAACCAGACGGTCTTCACGTGGTCGTCTCGCAGCTTGGCCTCGACCATTCTCATGAGACTCGTCTTGCCGCTGCCCCAGCTCCCGAAGATACCGACGGTCAAGGGAAGCCTTGTCGCCCCCGCGATCACCTCGCAGAGAAGGCGAGCGCGTACCGCGAAGCCGAGCAGGTCTTCGTCGGTCGGATTGTCGTCGAGAAGGCGCACGTTGCCCCCTTTTGAGTGCAATCCGCCGCCTCGGCACGGAAGTCTACGTCAGCGGGCGGAGTCCAACCCGCGGGAGAGGCTCATCGTGCGCGGGGGTGGGGTCCCGGGTCTCTGGAGGTGGGTTCCGGTCGGCCGCGAATTGCACGACGTTGACGCACGCTTGACGCGTGCCGCTTAAGCCCAGCAACCATGCGGGCTCACGCCCAGACCACTTCAGCCGCTCTGAGGTACGAATTCAGAACCGGAGCAGAAGAAAATGCGCTCGCTAGCGTCGAGCAGAAGCTGCGCAATGTCCTTCGTGTGCGTCGTAAACAAGCGGATCGCCGTGCGCAGTTTTCCTCGCGCCCGGGCCTCAGACTCGGGCGCGAGCGGGACTCCGACGTCGGGGGGTGGCGCGGGCTGATACCTGTCGCGGCCCGAGTGATCGTCAGGGTTTGTGCTCGCCAGCAGACATGCGCTAGCCGGCTCGGCGGCTTCTTCCCGGTCAGACGACCTGTCCACGACCTGTCCAGTCTTCTCGACGCCGCATGAATAGCGGCCTCCAGGCATGACCCCTTTACGGCTCGAAGGGCGGGAGAGGTGGAAGGGGCCAGGCTCAGGAGGTGGGGAACGCCTGGCCCCCGAGGATCCGCTAGGTGCCTGGCAGATCGGGCGAGCTTGAAAGACGGGGTGTTCGCACGGCGATGCGACGGGGGATGCATCCCTCCCCTGCGCTAGCGTTGGGAATGTCACCCCGACGCCGGCGCGGGTCATTCGTCGTCGTGGTTGGCGGTGGCGGTTGCATACTGCGGGCGCCCGGCGGGCCGGTAGACCTGGATCGTTACGCCCTTCGAGTCGGCTCGCGAGTCGACCAGGTCAAGCGCGATGTCCGGGCCGGCGTCGGGGAACAGCCGAGTGCCCTGGCCGAGGACCACGGGAACGACAATCAGAGTCATCTCGTCGACCAGATCGTTCTCCAGCAGCCATCGGATCAGGGCACCGCTGCCGTGCACCTGCAGCTCACCCCCCGGCTTGGCCTTCAGGTCCGCGA
>JBKPFP010000355.1:0-5524 GCA_046744435.1 Actinomycetota bacterium
CCGCTACTGGGTCAACGACGTCCGCCCGCCCACGGTCCGCCTCCTGACCCCCCGGGTGGCCGTCGGTCGGCCGACGATCGCCGTGCGGATCCGGGACGCCGGCGCCCGGGTCAACCCGCTCACCCTGCTCCTCGCGTACCGGCGCGTGATCGTGCTCGCGTCGGCCTACGACCCGTTCTCGGGCCTGGCCGTCTTCGCCCTGCCCGGCACCGCGCCGCAGCTCCCGCGTGGGCGAACGAGCGCGATCTTCGCCGCGTCCGACTACCAGGAGGCGAAGAACCTGACGACGTTCGGCCGCAACGTGATGCCGAACACGAGCTTCCGCAGCGCCGCGATCCGTGCCGTGCGCGGGACGGTCGCGACCTGGCTCGAGCCCGAGCGCGGATCGTGCATCCGGGGTAGCGCCTCCCTGCTCGTGCTCGCGAGCTCGACGCGGCGTGTCGCTTCGGTGCGCTTCCTCGACGGGCGCCGGCGCATCGCCGTCGACCGCAGCGGCATCGCCGGGCTCTACCAGACGATCTGGTCGCCGCGCCGGGCTCGACGCGGCCGGCACGTCCTGCGCGCCGTCGTCGTCACCCGCGGCGGCCGGCGAATCACCGTGTCCCGCCGCGTGCGCGTGTGCCGGTAGCGCAGGTCGCCGTCGTCACGGGCGGCGCCACCGGCATCGGGGCAGCGCTTGCACGGCGACTGGCTGAACGCGGCGCGCTGTGCGTCCTGCTCGGACGCCGCGAGCAGCGGCTGCGGGAGGCTGCCGAGGAGATCGGAGGCGAGTACGAGGTCTGCGACGTCGCCGACCGGGCCGCGGTCGAGCGCGCGGCGCAAGCGATCAAGGAGCGGCATCCCGCGATCCGCCTGCTCGTCAACAACGCGGGCATCGCCGGACGCGCGGCCGGCTTCCTCGACGCTTCGCCCGAGCGCATCGAAGAGCTGATCTGGATCAACTACCTCGGCTCGGTCTGGTGCCTGCGTGCCTTCGCGCCGGCGCTGGAGGCGGCGGCGCCTGCCTGGGTCGTGAACGTCGTGTCCGTCGCCGGCACGGTCGCGCTCGGCCCGTACTCGGCATCGAAGCACGCGCAGCTCGCGTTCTCGCGCTCGATCGGGCCGGAGCTGCGGCCGCTCGGCATCCGCGTCCTCACGGTCAACCCCGGATTCGTCGAGACGGAGGGCTTCCCGCAGGAGCACCTCCGGCGCGGGCGGTTGGGGCGGCTCGTGATCGGCCCCGAGCACGTCGCCGACCGCATCGTCAAAGCGCTCGACCGCGGGCGCACCGAGATCTTCGTCCCGGGCTGGTACCGCCCGGCGGCGTGGGCGCAGGCAACGGCGCCGGGCACCCTCGGCCGTGCAATCTGGCGGCGCAGGGCGCGTCGCGCTCGCTAGCGTTTGCTCGCGTGACGATCGAGTTCCTGTACTGGGATGGATGCCCGTCGCACCCCGAGGCGAGGTCGCTGCTCGACGACGTGCTCGAGAGCCGTGGCGTCGACGCAGAGGTGGCAGTCCGCGAGGTGCGGACCCAGGAGGAGGCCGAGCAACTGGCGTTTCCCGGCTCGCCGACGATCCGCGTCGACGGACGCGACGTCGACCCGGACGGCGCGCAGGCGCGCCCGGCGCTCAACTGCCGCATCTACCACCTCCCGGACGGCCGCGTCTCGCCTGTCCCGACCCGCGAGCAACTGGAGGCTGCACTGTCATGACACTCGCACTCACTACGGAAGCGCCGCCCTTCGACCTCCCCGGCGTCGACGGCCGCAACCACTCGCTCGACGACTACGCGGACGCGCCCGCCCTCGCCGTCGTCTGGTCGTGCAACCACTGCCCGTACGTGCAGGCCTGGGAAGGGCGCATGATCGAGCTGCAACGGGAGTTCGGCGATCGGGGCTTCCGCCTCGTCGCGATCAGCTCGAACGACGCCGAGGCGTACCCCGAGGACTCGTTCGAGGCGATGCAGCAGCGCGCCGAGCAGCAGGGCTTCAACTTCGACTACCTCTACGACGAGGATCAGTCGGCGCTGGCCGAGTACGGGGCCGAGCGCACGCCCGAAGTCTTCCTCTTCGACCGCGACCGCAAGCTCGTCTATCACGGCGCGATCGACGACTCGCGGGACGAGACGCAGGTATCGCAGCGCTACCTCCGCGAGGCGACCGAGGCCGTGCTCGCGGGTCAGGAGCCCTCGGTGCGCGAGACGCCTCCGGTCGGCTGCACCGTGAAGCGCCGCGGCTAACGCCGGAGCAGGTACCAGCCGACGGTGACCGGAAACGAGTCGCCCGGAGCCAGTGACCGGGCGCCCTCGCGCTCTTCGCCCTCGCAGCCGGCCAGGTCGAGGTAGCGCTCGAGGTTGCGGGTCTCGACTACGAAGTCCGTGCGCAGGCAGCGGAGCTCGTTCGCCTCGAAGAAGTGGCGGAAGTCGGCGTCCGCGAGCGTGCGCTGGTGCGTCGGGTCGCGCGCGCGCTCGAAGCGGTCGAGCTCGAGCGCGACGAGCGGGTCGGCGGGAGCGACCTGGTCGACGACGAGCACGAGCCCGCCGGGTCGCGTGATGCGCGCCAGCTCCGCGACCGCGAGCTCGGTGCGACGCACGTGGTGGAGCGTCCGGAGGCTGCCGGCGAGGTCGAACTCGCCGAGATCCGGCGGGAGGTGCGTCACGTCGCCCTCGACGAAGGTGACGTTCGGAAACTCTCCGGCCCGCTTGCGGGCCTCCGCGAGGAGCTCCGGGACGAGGTCGACGCCGACGACCTCACTCACTTGCGGAGCGAGAGCGAACGCGAGCGCACCGGTGCCGGTGCCGGCGTCGAGGGCCCGCTCGTCGCCGCGCGGCTCGACGAAGCGGCGGACACGGTCGGTGAGGTCGGCGCGCCGACTCTCTTCGAGCTCCGCCAGCCGCGGTGCCCTCGCCGCGAAGCGCGCCCGGAGCACTTCTTCCTCAGTCATGCCGGCTCCGCGTCACCAGCTCGACGGCTTCCTCCGGTCTCGAGATCGTGCCCACAGCGTGCTCCTCGGCGACCAGGTCGAGGAGGCGGCCGACCTCCGGTCCGGGCGGGACGCCGAGCGCGAGGATGTCCTCCCCGGTCAGCAGTGGCTGCTCGGGCTCCGCGTCCCTGGCCGCGCGCACCGCGTCCGCCAGCGGCCAGGCGCCGACGAAGGCGAGCGCGTCGAGCGCCCAGGGCTCCGTCGCGCGCCGGAAGCGGTGCACCGCGCGCGGCGAGTCGTCGGCCGGCGGCTCCGCACGAAGCATCGTCCGGGCGTACCGCCGCAGCTCGTTCGGTACCGGCAGCCTGAGCAGGGACTCGCCGAGCACGGAGACCAGGCGCGACTCCCAGGAGTCGAGCGGCTCCACGGCCTCCAGCCGCTCGACAGAGCCGCCCAGCGGCGCGAGCAGGCCGAGCTCGTCCGCGCGGCGAAAGCCGTCGGCGGAGAGGCGCACGAGCTCAGCGTAGATGCGCTCGCCGGACGGCGCTGCGACCAGGCCGGCATGCTCGCGCACGAGCTGCTCCGTCTCCGGGTCGAGCCGGAAGCCGAGCTCGTCCTCGAGGCGGACGGCCCGGAGCAGCCGCAGCGGGTCGTCCTCGAAGGCGCTCGCCGAGACGGCCCGCAGCACGCGCCCGGCGAGGTCGGCCCGCCCGCCGAAGGGATCCGCCGGCTCACCGCCGTCGAGCGGCTCGGCGATCGCGTTGATCGTGAAGTCCCGCGTGGCGAGGTCGTCCTCGATTCCGTTGCGCAACGGCGTGAAGTCGACCGTGCGTCCGGCGTCGAGCGCCACCCGCCAAGCACCGTGCCGCTCCGAGAGCGGGAACGGCGCCCCGCCGGAGCGCTTCGCGTACGCCCGCGCCGCCTGCCTCGGCTCGCGGCAGGCGACGTCGAGGTCGATCACCTCGCGCCCGAGCAGCTCGTCGCGGACGGCGCCGCCGACCACCCACGCCTCCTCGCCTGCAAGTAGCTGCTGTGCGAGCTCACGCATCGAGCACCACGCGACGCGCCCTCGTCGGCCCGCTCTCGATGCGGGAGGCGAGCTCGTAGTTGATCGTCTCGGCGACGCGGGCATGGTCCTCGAGCAGGACGCCGTGGCCGACGAGAGTGACCGGAGTCCCGAGCGGCAGCTCGCGGTCGAGCTCGACGGCGAGCGCGTCCATCGAGATCGTCCCGACCACAGGACGCAGCTCGCCTGCCACGCGCACCTTGGTTCCGGTCATGTCCCGCCGGAACCCGTCCTCGTAGCCGACCGGGACGATGCCGATCCAGGTCGGCACGTCGGCGATGAAGCGCCTGCCGTAGCCGGTGCTCTGCCCGGGGGCCAACTGGCGCACCTGCGCCAGAAAGCTGTCCCAGCGCAGGGCCGGCTCGAGCCCGTCGGCGCTCGGATCCTCGCCGAACGGCGAGAGGCCGTAGAGGGCGATGCCGCATCGGGCAGCGTCGTAGTGGGACTCGGGAATCCGCAGGGTGGCGGCGCTGTTCGCCGCGTGGCGGATGAGGTGCGGGTAGTCGGCGGTGGCGGCCTGGAAGCGCTCGAGCTGCTGTCGCGCGAAGTCCGGGTCGGAGTCGGCGGTCGCGAGGTGCGTCATCACGCCGACGACCTCGGCCGGCGGCGCGGGCAGCTCGGCCAGTCCCCACCGCCCCATGCCGGTGTCCAGCTTGAGGTGGACGCGCACGCCTTCGGGGATCGCGTCGTCGAAGACCACGAGGTCGAGGTCGGCTTCGCGCGCGAGGGCGACCTCGCGCCCGGACGTTGGGCCCGTGACGAGGATGCCCACGCCCGGGAACTCGTGGCGCAGCTCGAGCGCCTCGGCGACAGTCGAGACGCACAGGGCCTGCGCGTGCTCCCCGATCGCGGCGCCGGCGACGTCGATCGCGCCGTGCCCGTAGCCGTCGGCCTTGACGACGGCCCAGAGCTCCGTGCGGCCCAGGACCTGGCGGAGCCGCCGCACGTTGCGACGGACGGCGCCCAGGTCGATGGTGATCTCAGAGCGGTGCATGCGAACGGAAGTTTCGCGCGAGCTCGGACACATACCTGCTTCCGAGCGCATCGGCATTCTCCGCCACCCAGTCGCCGAAGCGCTCGCTACCGCGCGGCGGCTCGCGCGACGTGAGCAGGCTCGCCTGCAGCCCGGCCAGCTCGTCACGGGTCAGGAGCACGTCCCGCCGGGCCCAGCCGACCGCGCGCCCGGCGGTCAGGGCGACCTCGGACGGCACGTGAACCAGCTGCCGGCGCACGCCGATCGCGTCCGCGACCAGCCGGACGAGCGCGGCGAACGAGATCGTCTCCGGGCCGGCGCAGTCGATCGCGAAGTCGCCCTCCGCGCCGCCGGCCTCGACCGCGATGCGAGCCGCGTCCGCCACGGAGACCGGCTGCACGAGGTACTCGCCGGAGCCCGGCACGAGGAAGACCGGGAACCGGCGCAGGCCCCAGGCGATGTTGTTGACGAGGATGTCCTCCGGCCCGAAGACGAGGGTGGGCCTGACGATCGCGTACGAGAGCCCGGACTCCGCGACGGCCTGCTCGAGCTCCGCCTTGCCGCGGAAGTACGGCAGGGGTGAG
>JBKPFP010000032.1:0-4306 GCA_046744435.1 Actinomycetota bacterium
GCCGATTCGACGAGGCACGCGAACTCTTCGCGCGCGGTCGGGCGATCGTCGACGAGCTCGGACTTAAGGTTTGGCTCGCTGGGTACTCCCTCGTAGCAAGCGACATCGAGATGCTGGCGGGCGATCCGGGCGCGGCCGAGGCGCATCTTCGCGGAGGCTACGAGGCGCTCCACGGAATGGGCGACCGCGGGCTTCTCTCGACCGTGGCGGCCGCGCTCGCAAGGGCGATCTACGCTCAAGGTCGGTACGAGGAAGCCGAGCGCTTCACGGAGATCAGCGAGGACCTCGATGGAAGGGCGAACATCGCCTCCCAGATCGGGTGGCGAGCGACCCGCGGGAAGGTTCTCGCTCACCGTCGCGACTTTGAGCAGGCGGAGTGCCTCGCCCGCGAGGCGGTCGCAATCGCAGAGAGGACGGACGACCTAGCGCAGCGGGGGCGGGCACTGCTCGATCTCGCGGAGGTCCTCGAGCTCGCCAATCGGAACGAAGAGGCGGCACAACTCGTGGAAACTGCGCTGGACCTGTTCGAGCAGAAGGGAAACGTCGTCGCCGCCGAGGAGACGCGCGAACTCCTTGCCCGGCTGCGCGTGTGAGCTCCGCGACGAGGCGTCCGCTCGCGGCGGCGCGCCATCCCTTACCGTCGCGCCGCGAGCCCAGTATCGGGCGCCGTGAGCGGGCTGCCCTCGACGCTGGACGGCGTCCTGCACCGGGCGGCCGCTGGTACGCGTCGTTGGCGCAGGCGCACTGCTGATCCCTCGAGCAGCGCCCGGCCGGCTGCTACTGGCAGCGGGCCTCCGTGCACTTCGCGATCTCGACCGCGTGGGGCGTCGTCCTGGCAGCCGTGCTTCCCCGGCGACGTACGGTGCCTCGCGGGCGCGGCCTAGCGATCCTCGCGCTCGCCCTCGGCGTTGCCGGCAGGCGCTTCCCGCGCATGCGCGAGTTGCCACTACTACCCAGGTGGTGGATCATGTCGCCTTCGGCGCTACCTTTCGGCGCCGTGCTCAGCCCCCGCAGATGTCGAATCCAGACCTGACCGGAGTCCTCCTCGTAGGCGGTCTCTCACGCCGGTTCGGCTCGGTGAAGGCACTGGCGACGCTCGGCCCGGAGACGCTCGCCGAGCGGGCCTGGCGCCTGCTCGGCGAAGCCTGTGGCCAGTGCATCGCCGTCGGCAAGGATGCTGACCAGCTCGGCTTGCCGTTCCCAGTGCACGACGACGGCACGAGCGTGCGTGCTCCGCTGGCCGGCGTCGTCGCCGGGTTGCGCGAGGCGCCGACCGAGGTCTCCGTCTTCCTGCCCGTCGATTGCCCGGTGATGACCGCCGAGGCGCTGCAGGCGCTCGGAGAGGCGTGCGCCGATGCGGCGGTCTCCCAGAGCGGGCCCTTGCCGGGCGCCTACTCGCGCAGCGCGCTGTCCACGCTCGAGGAACGGCTCGCGGAGGGTGAGCTCGCTCTCCACGAGGCCCTGGACGAGCTCGACACGCGCGTGGTCGAGCTCGACGAGGCGCTCCTCCAGAACGTGAACACGGAGCGAGAGCTCGAGCGCCTGCGCTCGACCGTCTTCGCCTAGTTAGGAGGGTTTGGCCTCCTAGTTGCGGGGCTCCGGCTCGCGCGCGAACGTCGCCGACCCGCTGAGGAACGAGTAGAAGACGAGGTACGTGGCGCCGAGGAAAGCCGTGAAGAGGACGGTGACGGCCAGGGCTTTCGCCTGGTCGGCCGGGTCCGTGAGGCCCGTCTGCAGGTCGCGGAAGAGCGCGCCGGGCTGCGTGAAGACGTCCCACGAGTTCCAGCGCTGGAAGCGGCCCAGGTAGATCCCGAACGAGCCGAGCGCGAGCGCTGCGAGCACGAACAGCCAGGCGTTCAGAGCGCCGAGCAGCCTGCGTACGACCGCCTGCATCAGGTAGAGCGAGAGGAAGCCGAGCGCGAGGCCTGCCCACGCCGCGGCCGAGGCGAGCACGACGTCGAACCAGACCGGGGCGCCCTGCCAGCTGCCGAGGTACTTGAGGTCGGTGACGATGTACGGCGCGTTCGGGAAGAACAGGAGCCACACGACTCCTCCGGCCAGCAGCGGCAGCCCGGTCGACCCGCGCTCGTAGCGGTCGTAGACGACGAGCGCGACAACGAACGGGATCCAGGCGAGGAAGAGGTTCCACACGAGGGCCGTGTAGTGCAGGTTGTCGCTGTAGGCCACCCGCACCGCGACCATCGCGTAGACGAGGAGGGTGAGCCCGAGCAGCGACCCGAGAGTGGCGAGGCGCCGGTCGCTCATGGCGTCTCAGCGTAGCGAGCGAGCGGGGATCGTCCAACCGTTAGGGTCAACCCGCAGTGCCCGACCCGATCGACCCCGCCGCCGGAGACAAGGTCGCACTCGAGGGCCGCCTCGTGACGATGGACGGGGACTTCACCGTCCACGACCCCGGCGTGCTCTACGTCGACGCGGGCAGGATCGTCGAGGCGCGCGCGGCCGGAGACGACGCCCCGGAGGGGTTCGAGGACGTGGCGCGCATCGACGTGCAGGGGACGATCTACCCCGGGCTGATCGAGCTCCACAACCACCTGGCCTACAACGCGCTCCAGCTCTGGCAGGTGCCGCAGCAGTACACGAACCGCGACGTCTGGGGCGGCGCCAAGAACCCCGACTACCGGCGCCTGATCAGCGGCCCGATGAAGCTGATCGGCCCCGATCCGGAGCTGATGCCTTCGGTCGTGCGCTACGTCGAGTGCAAGGCCCTGATCGGCGGGACGACGACGAGCCAGGGCATCGAGCTCTTCTCGAACAAGGCCGCGCGGCGCTACTACCGGGGCAACATCCGCAACGTCGAGCAGACCGACGACCCAGCCCTGCCCGGGGCCGGAGCCAAGATCGGCGACGTGCAGGCTGGCAGCGCCCAGAGCTTCCTGAACACGATCAAGGGGCGCGACTGCTACATCCTCCACCTGAGCGAAGGCACCGACGACCGGGCACGCGCGCACTTCCTCGCGCTGAAGCTGCCGGGTGCGGGAGACGAGTGGGCCCTTTTCAAGTCACTGGCAGGAATCCACGCCGTCGGGCTGCAGGCGGATGACTTCCGGATCCTCGCCCGGTTCGAGACCTCGATGGTCTGGTCGCCGCTGTCGAACCTCTTGCTCTACGGCGAGACGGCGAAGGTGAAGTCGGCCAGAAACGCGAAGGTCAAGATCGGGCTCGGCTCGGACTGGTCGCCGAGCGGCAGCAAGAACCTGCTCGGCGAGCTGAAGGTCGCGCGGCTCGTCAGCGAGGCGAACGACGGGCCCTTCGACGACCGCGAGCTCGTCGCCATGGCCACGCGGACGGCCGCGGAGATCCTCAAATGGGACAAGGAGCTCGGCTCGCTCGAGCCGGCGAAGCGGACCGACCTGCTCGTCGTCGACGGAACGGACGGCGACCCGTACGACCATCTGCTGAAGGCGACCGAAGCGGACGTGGCGCTCGTAGTCGTGGCCGGGAGGCCCCGCTACGGCAAGCGCTCGCTCGTGACGCGCCTCGGCGGCGAGGGGCTCGAAGACATCACCGTCGGCGGGCGCAAGCGCGTGCTCAACCTGAAGCAGACGAGTGCCGACCCGGCCGTCGGCAAGATCACGTTGGCCGAGGCGCGGGATCGGCTCGAGGACGCGCTGAAGAACCTCAAGCAGCTGGCCCAGGAGGCCGAGCAGCGCGGCATGCCACGCCAACGCCTCCTGGGCTCGTCCGAGGCGGACGAGGTCGTTTGGGGCCTGGCCCTGGACGAGCTCGAGCCGACCGGCGTCGAGCTGCGACCGCGCGCGCCGCTGCCGGGCGAGAGTGAGCCGACGGGGCCAGCGCTCACGGAGGCGAAGGCGAAGCCGCTCTCCGAGATCGTCGGCCCGCTGGAGCTCGACCGCCTGACCGTCGTCGACGACTCGGACTGGCTGGGCTCGATCGACAAGCAGCAGAACCTCCCGAAGTGGCTCGCGCCCGGCCTGCGCAAGCTGTACTAGCCGCCGTGCAGAGGATCACCCCGTATCTGCTCTACGAGGACGGAGAGGCCGCGATCGAGTTCCTCACGCGTGCGTTCGGGTTCAGCGAGGTCGACCGGCAGACCGGCGGGGCCGGCGGGCTGCATGCCGAGCTCGAGCTCGTGCCGGGCGGCGGGCGGATCTACCTCGGGCAGCCGCCGGGCGACTATCGCAACCCGGCGATCGTCGGGCGAACGTCGAGCCTCTACGTCCTGGTGGACGACGTCGACGCGCATCACGATCGCGCCCGGGCCGCAGGGGCGGAGATCACCGAAGAGCTGAACGATCTGCCGTTCGGCCACCGCCGCTACGGCTGC
>JBKPFP010000065.1:0-3438 GCA_046744435.1 Actinomycetota bacterium
GAGCCCCGGCCGGCCGAGGGCGAGGTTCTGCAGCGCGAGCCGCAGCGGCTCGGCGTACGCGAACTGGCCCTCGAGAAGGTAGAGGCACGTCTGCAGCGCCGCGAGCTCCTCGTCGGTCAGCTCGAGCGGCGGCAGGAAGTAGCGCTCCGAGCGCAGCGTGTAAAGCTCCTCGCCGGTGAACTCGTCCCGGTGCGAGTCGAGCGGCACGCCGAGCGACAGCAGCTCGGCACGGTCGGAGTAGAAGCGGCGCGCGAACGCCTCGTCGGACATCTCCTGGTAGCCCTCGACGTTCTGTTTCACGTCACGGGCGGTCAGCGGGCGCCGCTCGGCCATGAGGAAGGCCACGAGCGAGAGCTGCCTGATCAGCTTGTCCGTGTCGTGCGACATCGGTCGGGGCATTCTCGCCTATCGCTCCCGGCCTGGGGAAGGGGCTCGAAAAGTTGTCTGGCGGGAGAACGCGGGCCCGGAGTTTGTAACACCGGCCCGAACCCGTTAGACTCGCCCCCGGACGACTGCGGCGACCACGATTAATCCGCGGTTAACAGAGCTTTGCGGGGGATTAACAACGTGAACGGCACACTGGGCTTGGATCAACGAACCGTCCTGATCCAGAGCTGCATGTATCAGTACTCGCGAGCCATTTATCGCTCGATCAAAGACCTCGTCGACCCGTATGTGACGCAGGCGGAGCAGGTCGAGTATCGCCGTGCGGTGCTCGAGGCCTGTGAGCAGACCATGGAGCGGCTGGCGCGCGACCCGCAGTACTTCGCGAAGCCGGAGCGGGCACTCTTCCAGGACATTCGGCGCTACTTCCCGATCACGGCGCAGGCGCAGGTCGCCTGGGCCGTCGACCAGGGAGTAGGCGCGGCAGTGGCGTTCATCCAGGAGCAGATCGAGGCTGGCGCCTTCGACGGCGGCGTGCCGCGCTGCCACGCGACGACCCGCAAGGGCAAGCCGTGCCAGCGCACGCCGCTCCCCGAGCGCGACTACTGCCCGTCGCACCAGCATCTCGAGCGCTCGAAGGTCGCGGCTTAGCTAACCGGCGCCTGCGGTGTCAGACACCGGGACGGTGCTGGCACGCGAAGCGGTGCACCCCTCCGGTGTCTGACACCGGAATCGGTGGTTACTGCGTGATCTCGCGGGTGTACGCCTGCGGGTACGTTGCGCGGGCAGTCTCGAGGCCGGCCCTCGCCTCGTCGAGCGTGTTGTAGACCCCGGTGAAGACCACGAAGTAGCCCGGATGGAGGCTCGCGTACTCCGATGAGTTGAGGACGCCGACGTCCGTCAGGCCGTCGGCGATCGCCTTGCGCGCGGCGCTCTGCGCGGCAGCCTGGCCGCCGCTCTCCGGCAGCGACACGAGCACGACAGTCCATCCGCTCTGGCCTGCCGGCCACTCGATCGGGCCACTCGGCGGAGGCGGAGGCGGCGGCTCGACCGGCTCCGTGTCGGTCGGCGGGGGCGGCTCTCCGGTCGTCCCGGTCTCGGGCGGCGGCGGCTGGGCCGGCGTGGTGCCCGTGCCGCCGGCAGGCTCGGTCGTGCCGACGATCGTCTTCGTCGCCGACGAGTCGTCGTCCCGCGTGGCGAGGATCGCCGCCGCGGCGCCGAGAGCCGCGATCACGAAGAAGAGCATCACAGGCCAGATCCAGTCGCCCGGGTACCAGGGGATGTGCCGACGCCAGGCCGCCGAGAGCACCGGCACGATGCCGTGGG
The DNA here is from genome assembly GCA_046744435.1 of Actinomycetota bacterium. Lineage (GTDB taxonomy): Bacteria > Actinomycetota > Thermoleophilia > Gaiellales > Gaiellaceae > VAXT01. The sequence continues at coordinate 1,711 of JBKPFP010000065.1, forward strand.
CGACCGGGAGACGGAGCCCGCACTCGAGGCAGTACTCCTGGCCCGGCTCGTACGGCGTGCCGCAGCGCGGGCAGTTCCCGCCTTCGGCGTCCGGAGCGGGAGGCTCAGGGGGACGCTCGTCCGGGGCGTCTGGAGGCATCCCCACCTGGGGCTAGCCCTCCCGAGACGTGTCTTGGCGCTCGCCTTCCTTGGCTTCGGCCTGCGCGCTCTCGCCGTCGCCGGCCTGTGCTTCGCGCGGCGCCGTCATGCCGCAGTTGGCGCAGAACTTCGCCTCAGCCGGCAGCGCGCTGCCGCAGTTCGGGCACGCGACGACGGGCTCGTCGCCGACCGGGCGCCCGCAGTTCGCGCAGAAGTGCGAGCCCCAGACGAGCGGCGCCCCGCACTCGCAGCGGGTTCCGAGCCCTTGGCGGCGAGCGGAGATCGACGCCTCGAGGAGCGTGTCGATCTCGCGCAGCCGTTCCTCGAGCGACACGACCTCGAGGCACTGCTCGACGAGCAGGTCCTGCCGGAAGCGGTCGCGGCGATACATCTCGAGCATGAGGCCGCCGAGGTCGCGGATCCGCTCCTCGCGGGCGCGCACGAGCGCGCGTCGCTCACGCCGGAGCGTGCCGGGTGCGGGAAGCCTCCGCTGTGGCGCCGGAGTCGCCTGCGCAGCGCTCTCCTGAGGCGCCTCCGCGGGCCGCCTGCGGAAACGGTCGAGCAGCGAGGAACCTGCCATTGGAGCGGCGCGAGTCTATACGAGCGCTCGTTGCAAGCGACCGAGCGGGTTGGAGGCACGCCGGAGCCAGACTGAAGTCTGGCACCGGAGCGAGGAAATTTTCACACCTGAATGACGACCAGGTGTTCCTCGGTCAGCGCGCGGACGGCGTACGCGGGGCCTTCGCGCGTGTTGCCCGAGTCCTTGACGCCGCCGTACGGCATCTGGTCGGCCCTGAACGTCGGCGCCTCGTTGACGGTCACACCGCCGAACTCGAGCTCCTGGGCCGCGCGCAGGGCCGCGTCGATGCTGCCGGCGAAGACGCCTGCCTGAAGGCCGTAGCGAGTCCCGTTCGCGGCTGCGATCGCCTCGCCAAGCGTCTCGTACGAGTTGACGACGCAGACCGGGCCGAACACCTCCTCGCGGCACACCTTCATGTCGAGCGTCGCGTTCGCGATCACCGTCGGCTGGATCAGGTCGCCCTCCACCGCGCCGCCCGTGAGGAGCTGCGCGCCTCCCTCGCGCGCCTCGTCGATCCAGGACAGGATCCGGTCGCGCGCGCTCTCGTCCACGACCGGCCCGACGTCGGTCTCCTCGTCGGCCGGATCGCCGAGCACGAGCTGCTCGACACGCGGCAGGAAGCGCTCGAGGAACTCGTCGTTCACCCACTTCTGGACGTAGATCCGCTGCACCGAGATGCAGCTCTGGCCGGCGAAGGAGAACGCGTTCGCGGCGAGCTTCTCGGCCGCGAGGTCCAGGTCGGCGTCGCCGTGCACGATGACCGGCGTCGAGTTGCCCAGCTCAAGGTTGACCCGCTTCCGCGGCGCGCGCTCGGCGAGCTTCCAGCCGACCTCGCTCGAGCCGGTGAAGGTGATCGCGCGCACCCGCTCATCGTCGACGAGCACGTCGCCGATCTCGCTCGCGGGGCCGACGAGCACGTTCAGCCAGCCCGGCGGCAACCCGGCCTCGGTCTCCAGCTCGGCGAGGAGCAGGGCCGAGAGCGGCGTCTGGCTCGCGGGCTTGAGCACGAC
>JBKPFP010000034.1:0-10397 GCA_046744435.1 Actinomycetota bacterium
GTGTCCTGCAACCCGACGACGCTGGCCGGGAACGTCAAGGAGCTCACGGGCGACTGGGGCTACCGGCTCGAGCGCGCGCGGCCCGTCGACATGTTCCCGCACACGCCGCACGTCGAGGCGGTCGCCCTCCTTACGCTGTCCCGCTAGCTGTGGCTCGGCGGAAGGGTCGATGTGCCCCGACCCACACGCGCCTCCCGGCATCCAACGAGACGAGCTCTCAGCCGCCGAAAGTGCAGAGCAATTTCGGCGAGTCCCGGCCTCGTGGGCCGGGACCTATGAGCTCGGCGAGTCCGGTGCTGAAGCCTGGCGTCGTGGAACCAGCCTGCGCCAGAGCAGGTCGGCGTTCGGGAGCAGGAAGCCGAGCGAGAGGAAGGGCAGCGCCGGCAGGCCGCGGAGCTCGAGCCACACCGCGAGCGTGAGGGTCGCGCCGAACGAGAGCGTCATCGCCAGGAACGTCCAGCCGACCCGCAGCTGCCAACGCGCGGCCGCGGCGAGGAAGAGCGCAAAGAAGAGGATGTCCGGAGGACCGAGCCGCGCGGGGTCGGTCTCACCCGGGACGGGGAACGCGAAGGAGAGGCGGTCGAAGATGCTCGGCTGCTCGTTGACGATGTGCTTCGTCGGGCCGCGGAAGACCGAGAAGGCGTCGACGACCGGGATGATCAGCGCGACGATGACGATCCAGGAGAGCGTCTCGAAGTAGCGCAGGAACCAGAAGGCGAGCAGCGACAGGGCTGCGAGCTTGGCGAAGCTCGCAGCAAGGCCCCAGTCGACGATCTCGAGCGCGACCGCGAGCGCGGCGAACCCGACCCCGACCGGCAGCACCCAGCGCGCGCGCCAAAGCGGCAGCGCGAGGTAGACGAGCGTGAAGACGGCCGGGATGACCACGAACCCGAGCACGACGACCTCCCACCAGAGCGTGAGGTCGGGCAGCGACTCGGAGACCGCGTAGTAGGTCGCGAGCAACGCAAACAGCGCCACAAACGCCCAGAAGCGCGGCGCAGTTAGTAAGGCGGAAGCTCTGCCCACCAGGCGCCGAGCGCCTTGAACGCGTTCCAGAAGCGCGTCTTCGACGCCTGGTCGTCGAGCGACGCGTCGATGTCCGGCACCACGAGCGCCGAGGTGGTCGGCGTCCACTCCTGCACGCGCCCGGTCTCCGACTCGAGCGGCGCGGCGAGCGGGAAGTCGAGCCCGTTCAGGAAGGCGAGCGCCTCCTCGCCCATGACGATGATCAGCTTCGGCTGGACGATGTGCAGCTCCCGCGTCAGGAACGGGCGGCCCTCGTCCTCGTCGCCGTCCGCGAACTTGAGGCAGTTCGTCCCGTAGACCGAGAGCAGGTCGACGTTCAGGCGCTGCAACGACCTGCGCAGCGCGTCGCCGGCCCGCCCGAAGAAGGCGACGCCCTCCTGCACCTCTGCGGGTTGGGGCCGGTACTTGAGCAGGAAGACGTCGGCGCGCGGGTGGCCCGAGCCGAGCACGGGCACGCGCTCGCCCTTGCCGGCGCGCGCGATCTCGTCGGCGAGCTCGTTGATCTCGCCGATCGCTTTCCGCAGGTACTTCTCGGTGATCTCGTCGGTCGTCGGTGTCACGAAGAAAGGGCTCTTCGGGGCTTTCGCGGAAAGGGCGCCAGATAGACGATCAGAGTCTGCGGCGTAACTTGGACGCGTAGCGTAGGGCGGGTCACGGAGGCACTGACACTTTCTCCTCTAGCGGACCCTTTCCTTGACTTGCGCCATCCACTTGAGCGACTGCAGGTAGGCGAGCGACCTCGGCCGGCGCAGCACCTCCGCGGTGCGCAGGCTGAGCAGGAACTCGTCGCGGTCGCGGAAGGCCCGCATGCGCAGGCCGCCGGTGCCGACGCCCTGCAGGACGTGCGCATCCGAGCCTGCGCCCATGGTCAGGTTGTACTTGCGCGCGAAGCGGAGGGCCTCGTCGTTGTAAGCCTCGAAGAGCAGGCGCGCGTTATAGACCTCGAAGACGTCGATGTCGGCGAGGTGGGCTCGTAGGGTCGACGACGACGGGATCGAGTGCAGGCGGTCGAAGGGGTGCGGCAGGTAGACGACGCCGCCCTGCTCGCGGATCGCCGCGACCGTCTCGGCGAACGACATGCCGCGGGGGATCTCCTCGGACAGGAAGAGGCCGATCACCTCGCCCTGGTCGCGGGTCTTCACCTCTTCGCCGGGGATGACGAGGAGGTCCGTTCCCTGCGCTGCTTCGGCCGCTGCGAGGGCTCCGCCGAACGCGTTGTGGTCGGTGACCGCGATCGCGCCGAGCCCCTGCGCGAGCGCGTGCTGGACGAGCAGCTCCGGCTCGACCTGGCAGTCGTGCGACCACGAGGTGTGCAGGTGGAGGTCGCAGAGGATCCAGTCGCGGTCGGCGAGCGGGTCGGCGGGGCGCCGGGCGCGCCGGCGGCCGGCGACGGCGCGGTAGAGCTCGTCCAGCTCGCCGGCCGCGTCGACGAACGTCTTGCCATCGATCGAGCGGCGCGCCTCGCGCCCGAGCTTCTCGCGCAGCCGCTCGTCCTCGGCCAGTCGCGCTAGGGCCGCTCCGGCGAGCTCAGGCTGCTCCTGGACTCCGGGCGGAGACGCGATCGCGGTCCCTGCGGCCGCGGCCTCGAGCGAGACGCGGGGCAGGCCGTCGAGGGCGGGGACGAAGATCGCGGCCTCGTTCAGCACCCGGGCGCGGGATTGGCCGTCCCGTGCGGTGCGCACGTGGACGCGGCCGCGCAGGCGCGGCGGCACCGACGGGCGCCCGCTCAGCGGCTTCGTGCGCAGGAAGACGAGCTCCCAGTTGGGCAGCTCGCGCATCGCCCGCAGGGCGGCGCGGCTCAGAGGTCGCTCCGCGGGGCGCCACTCGAGCACGACCACGCGCTGCTTCGGCTCGGGACGGAACAGCTCCGGGTCGACCCCTTCGGGGACGATCTGGTACTCGCCGGGAAAGCGCTGCGCGGCTGCGTGTGCGACCTCGGGCGAGGAGGCGACGAGCGCGTCGATCCGCGCCAGGAGCCGCTCGCGCCGCGAGCGCGCCGGCGGGTAGCCGAGGCGGTCGGGGCTGAAGAACGAGGCCACGGTCAGCGCCTGCGCGTCGCGGAGCGCCAGGGACGAGAGGCTCGGCAGCCCGGGCTCGAAGCCGTGCACGAGGTCGAACCGGCCCCGCTCGAGCGCGAGCGCGAGATTTGCGCGCACCCCGACCGGCAGCCCGACCTGGCTGCGACGCGAGATCGGAACCGCCGGGCCGAGCGCGATCAGCGGCGCGTCGGCGCCGTCCTGCAGGGCCCGCCGGCCCGCGAGCAGGTCGGTCGCCCGGGTCGAGGGTGCGAGCACGGTCACCGAGTGCCCGAGCGCCCTCAAACCGTCGGCGATCCCGGTCGCGTGCTCGTTGACGTCGTGAGGCTGCGACCAGGCGAACGGCGTGACCAAACAGATGCGCATGGCCGTCAGCCGAGTCTACGCAAGCGGTGCCGTAGAGTTCCGTGCGTGCCGGCCGTCTCGCAGGAGGAGAAGCGCCGCCAGATCCTCGAAGCAGCTGTACGCGCCTTCGCGCGCAAGGGCTACCACGCGTGCCGCGTCGGCGAGATCGCGCAGGAGGCCGGCGTCGCCTACGGGCTCGTCTACCACTACTTCACGTCGAAGGAGGCGCTGCTCCAGACGATCTTCCGCGAGACGTGGGAGCAGATGCTCGCCCGCATCCGGGAGGTCGAGGAGGGCGCCGATCCGGCCGGCGAGAAGGTGCGGAAGGTGACCGCGCTCCTGCTGCGGACCTGGAAGCGCGACCCCGACCTCGTTCGGGTGCTCGTCCGCGAGGTGACCCGGAGCCCCGAGCAGCTCCAGCAGCAGATCGACGAGATCGGGCATGCCTACGAGGCGCTCGAGCGCATCGTGGCGAGCGGCCAGGCGAGCGGGGAGTTCCGGACGGACATCGACGCGAAGATCGCCGCGACCGTCTTCTACGGCGCGCTCGAGGAGACGCTCACCGGCTGGGTGATGGGGCAGCTGCCGGACTCGGAAGCGGACATCGCGCGCGCCGAGCAGAACGTCGCCGAGATCCTCTGCGACGGCCTGATCCGCCCCTAGGCTCCTGAAATCTGCGTGAGTCTGTTCGCGTCCGCGAACAATTCTGCTGCGATTGACTCGTCAGTCAACAGTCGGGGTTTTTAGATTGATTCGTCAGTCAACTACGGAAAACCTAGTTGTAAATCATGCGCAAAGAATACGCCTTGCATTTCCGTTTGAGAAGAATAGAATCGGGGATTCAAAACGAGCGACACTGTCACGTTCGACGACGTGGGACTGCTCACGTAGTAAGGCTCGGCGGACTTCTCCGCCAGAGGGGGAGGGGGGCCCATGCGGCAGGGCCCCCCTCGTTATCCCGGCCCCTAGGAGCTACGCTGCGCGGCCTGCTAGGCGGGTTGTGCGGCCCTCGCCTGCTTGCGCGCGTGCTTCTTGATGAACTGTTCGACCGCGTCGAAGGCCTCGTCGTCGCGAAGCTGCTTCGGCGGGGACTTCATCAGGTAGGCGCTCGGGCCCTCCAGCGGGCCGCCGACGCCGTTGTCCAGGGCGAGCTTGGCCAGGCGGACGGCGTCGATGACGATGCCGGCCGAGTTCGGCGAGTCCCAGACCTCGAGCTTCAGCTCGACGTTCAGCGGCACGTCGCCGAAGGACGAGCCCTCCATGCGGATGTACGCCCACTTGCGGTCGGTGAGCCACGGGACGTAGTCCGACGGCCCGACGTGGACGTTCTCGGCGCCCATGTCGTAGTCGAGCATCGAGGTGACCGCGGTCGTCTTCGAGATCTTCTTCGACTCCAGCCGCTCGCGCTCGAGCATGTTCAGGAAGTCCGAGTTGCCTCCGACGTTCAGCTGCATCGTCTTGTCGAGGCGGACGCCGCGGTCGCGGAAGAGGCTCGTGAGCACGCGGTGCGTGATCGTCGCGCCGACCTGCGACTTGATGTCGTCGCCGATGATCGGCAGGCCCGCGTCCTCGAAGCGCTTCTGGAAGTGGCCGCCCTTGGCGATGAAGACGGGCATGCAGTTCACCATCGCGCAGCCGGCCTGGAGGATCTGCTCCGCGTACCACTTCGTCGCCTGCTCCGAGCCGACCGGCAGGTAGTTGACGACGACGTCGGTCCCGGTCTCCCGGAGGATGCCGGCGACGTCCTCGGTGTCGCCGGGCGCCTTGTCGACGACCTCCGACAGGTACTTGCCGAGCCCGTCGTGCGTCATCCCGCGCGACACGGTGACGCCGGTCTTCGGCACGTCCGCGAACTTGATCGTGTCGTTGGGGCGCGCCCAGATCGCGTCGGCCAGGTCCTTGCCGACCTTGTCCTTCGTGATATCGAACGCTGCCGTGAACTCGACGTCGCGGACGTGATAGCCGCCGAGGTCGACGTGCATCAGGCCGGGGACGAATTCGTCCGGGGAGGCGTCCTTGTAGTACTCGACGCCCTGGAGCAGCGAGTTCGCGCAGTTGCCGACGCCGATGATCGCCACGCGTACCTTGCCGTTCCCGCGGGCCTTGCCGTTCTGGGAGCCGTTTCGCTTCGCCATCGCTTCCTTTCGTGGTTGGGAGGCGTCGAGCTGCTCGGTCAGCGACTCGACGATCAGGTTGTTCGTGCTCGTCGCGCGCTCGCGCGCGCCGGCCTCGAGCTGCCGCTTGAGCTCCGGCGGCACCCGGAGGAGGACGACGCCTGTCTCTCCGGGCACGCGCCCGCGGCGGCCGCTGGGCTCGAACGGGACGCCGAAGCGCTCCGCGAGCAGCTCCACGGCCACGTCGTTGAGCGTGCTCTCGCGGCGCGCGACCTCGCGCGCCAGGCGGCGCTTCAGCGCCGGGGGCATCCGTACGAGAACGCCTGTGAGGTCTCTCTTCGCCATTTTGCTAGCAGCCGTCTGCTGCTAGCAGAGTATCAGCGAGCGCGGAGCTGTGCCCGAACTGATAGCACCCGTTGCAAGACGGTGATCCACGCCGTCGCCGTCAGCAGGTAGATCGCCCATGGCAGGGCGCCCCAGGGCGCGAGCACGAGGCCCGAGACGATGACGACCACGCGCTCGGCCCTGCTGCCCAGGCCGACGTCGCCCTTCAGCCCTAGCGCCTCGGCCCGCGCGCGGGTGTAGCTAACGAGGAACGAGCCTGCGATGGCGGCGATGGTGAAAGCGAGGGCGACCTCGTTGCCGTCGCGCATGAACACGAGCGCGATCGCGCCGAGCATGAAGCCCTCGCTGATACGGTCGGTGGTCGAGTCGAGGAACGCGCCGAAGGGCGTGCCCTTGCCACTCTGCCGGGCGAGTGCCCCGTCGAGGATGTCGAGCACGGAGCCGATCACGAACAGCACGGCTCCGAGCCAGAACGCGAGCAGCTCGTTGCGGTACTCGAAGTAGACGACGACCGCAGCCAGGGCGCAGAGCGAGACCCCTGCGGCGGTGAGCGCGTTCGGCGACACGCGCGTGCGCGCCAGGCCCGCGATCCAGCGCGCGGCCACCCGGCGCACGCCGACCGTGTAGCTCTCCTTGATCCGCCCGAGCTCCGGGCTGCTCATCGCGCGACCTTACGCGTGTGCGTAGGTCCGGCGCGCCAGCCCGAGCAGCGGACGGTAGTTGATGATCGCCAGGGCGACGAGCGCGACGGCCACGCCGGCGACGATGTCGAGCCAGAAGTGGTTGCCGGTCGCCATGACCGAGAACCAGACCCAGGCGGGCCAGATGAGGAAGAGCGGCTTCAGCCAGCGCGTGCGGACGACCGACATCAGCATCAGCCCGATCAGCAGCGAATCGGCGGCGTGGAGGCTCGGCATCGCCGCGTACGGGTTCGAGCCCCAGTTCACGAGCCCGCTGTTGTGGCTGATGCTGAAGTTGTTCAGCGTGTCGACGAAGCCGAGCTCGGGGAACATGCGCGGCGGCGCGGTCGGCATGACCACGTAGCCGACGAGCCCGATCAGATTCGCGAGCATGATCGTGTTCCGCCAGCGCGGAAACGCGTCGTTCCGGCGCAGGTAGACCCAGAGCAGCGCGATGCCGAGGAACGTGAACTGCGACTGCCAGTACGTCCACGACGCGAGCGTCTGGAGGAAGCCCGAGGAGTGCAGGAAGCTCTGCAGCGAGAGCTCCCACAGCCCCGTGAAGCCGCGCTCGATGTCGGCCACCTTGAGTCCGTTGTCGAACGCCTCGTAGGCGTTGCGGTCGGCGACGCCTCGCGTCGCGCGGTACGCGTACAGGAAGCCGAACCAGATCGCGATCTGGAGCAAGAAGTCGCGGTAGCCGTTCGGCAGGATGCGCCCTCGGGCGGCGTGGGCGGCAGACATGAGCTGGGAATTCTAGACTCAGCCGCCGGTCGTGACCGATTATTCGGCTGACTTGATCGAGCACTACTCCGGGCTCCTGATTCAGCGCTCGGGCTACGCGAAACCCGAGTTTGCGGGCGGCTACGACGCAAACAGGCCCTCTCCGCCCGCGGCGCTGCTCGACGTCCTCTGCCTCGAGGCGCAGGTCGAGCGACCCCGTCTCGTAGTCGATCTGGGCAGCGGCACGGGGCTGTCGACACGCGCGTGGGCCGACCGCGCGGATGAGGTCGTCGGCGTCGAGGCCAGCGCGGAGATGCGCGCCACCGCCGAGCAGGAGACGGCTGCCCCGAATGTGCGCTACGCCCAGGGCTACGCGCAGGAGACCGGGCTGCCCGACGGCGTGGCCGACATCGTCACGTGCTCGCAGTCGTTCCACTGGATGGAGCCCGAGCCCACGCTCGCCGAAGTGGCGCGCCTGCTCCGGCCCGGAGGCGTCTTCGCGGCGTACGACTACGACTGGCCGCCGGTCTGCAACTGGGAGGTCGAGCAGGCCTTCAGTGAGCTGGTTCGCCGGGTGGGCGAGGCCCGCGGCATTCCGAAGAAGCTGCGCTACGACAAGTCGGAGCATCTCGAGCGCATCGTCGCCAGCGGGCACTTCCGCTTCGTGCGCGAGGTCCCGCTCCACTCCCGTGAGCGCGGCGGCGCGCAGCGGATCGTCGGCATGGCGCTGAGCCTCGGGCCGCTCGGCGTGCTGCTCGGAGACGGGAAGAGTGAGGAGGAGCTCGGACTGGCGCAGCTGCGCGAGGCAGCCGACCGAGTCTTCGGCGACCGCGAGGTCGAGTTCGTCATCGGCTACCGCGTCCGGCTCGGCGTCAAGTAGGCGCGTCGGCGGTTGAATCCTCGCTCGCGGGGTAACCACCCGGCGAGTGAGACGCACCCCCGCGCTGCTCGTGATCGGCGCCTTGCTCTGCGCCGGCTGCGCCGACGGCGGCACCGAGGAGCCGGAGGCCGACGCGAGCCCGAAGCCGAAGCGCGCGGTCAAGCCGGCGCCCGACGCGCCCAAGCGGGACATCGCGTGGCTGGGCCGCCTGCGCAAGTGGGAGGTGAAGTTCGACCGCGATTCGGAGCGGGTGTCGGCGACGGCCAGGGCCGTTCTGCGCGGAGACCGCCGGTTGCCGGCCTTGCATCGCGCTCTCCGTCCGGTCGTGAACTGTCCACGCACCCTGCACGCAAAGGTGGGCGAGCCTCGCGCGCCACGGTACTCGGCCAGCTACGAGCTGCTGGAGCGCGCCTGCGAGATCTCCCGCCGGTGGGCGCTCGACCTCATGGAGCGGGACGAGCCCGCGTCGTTGCGCAAGGTGCGAAGCGAGCGCAATCGGGCGGAGGACCTCTTCGATCTCGCGCACGGCGACCTCGAGTCGTCCCTGCTCGTGCGGACGGCGCTTCCGCCGCGCGGTGGAAAGATCGCGACGAGCCGGATCGAGCCTCGCCTCAGCCGCGCGGTGAGCATGCACGTCTACAAGAGCGCGTCGGACGCGGGCGTCGAGGTCCGCTGCTGGTCGCCACGCCACTGGCGGACCGTGCGCAAGGAGTGGGGCACCTACATCGGCACGGGCGACTTCGAAGGATTCGCCTCGGACCAGACGCAGATCAACCTCTCGCCCCGGGTCTGCGGGTCGCTGGCGCTCTTCGTCTACGACCGGGCGCGCCCGAGGAGCGGCTGGTCCCTCGGGATGACCGCGGCCACCGTCGGGATCCTTGCGCACGAGGCCCAGCACCTGATCGACGGACTGGCGTCGGAGGCGGAGACCGAGTGCCGTGGCATGCAGAGCATCCGTACCGTCGCCCGCCTCCTGGGTGCGAACCAGGCCTACGCCTCAGGGCTCGCGGAGACCTACTGGACGTATCTGTATCCGCGCAACTCCCCGGAGTACCGCACCCGCGCGTGTCACAACGGCGGCCCGCTCGACAGCCGCCCGCGCAGCGACGTCTGGCCTTGAATCAGCCCCCGATCTGCGACATCGAGCGGCTCGCGCGGACGAAGCCGGGCTCGTTGATCTTGTGCTTCAGCTCCTTGTGGCGCACGGCGAAGCGGATCAGTCCCTCGACGTCTGCGTCGCTCGCGCCGTTCCGCAGCGGCTCCTTGAGATCCCACTCGCGGCGCGAGAAGAGGCAGGTGCGGAGCTTGCCGTCGGCGGTCAGGCGGATGCGGTCGCAAGACGAGCAGAACGGCTCCGAGACCGGGTTGACGAAGCCGATCTCGCCGGCGCCGTCGGCGAACCGGAAGCGGCGTGCGGTCGAGGAGGGCTTGGCCGGGATCTCGACAAGCGGCCAGTGCTCCTCGATCAGCGCCCGGATCTCGCCGCCCGTGAGCACGTCGTCCTCGCGCCAGGCCTCGTCGGCGTCGAGCGGCATGAACTCGATGAAGCGGACGACGTAGGGCTTCCGCCGCGCGAGCTCGGCGAGGGCGGGCACCTCCTCCTCGGTGAAGCCCCGGATCGCGACGCAGTTGACCTTGATCGGGCGCAGCTCGGGGTAGCGCTCCGCCTCGGCGAGGCCGGTGAGCACGCGGTCGAGCGCATCGCGGCGCGTGATCTCGGCGAAGCGCACGTGCGAGAGCGAGTCGAGCGAGACGTTGAGGCGCTGCAGGCCGGCCGCGACGAGCGGGCCTGCCAGGCGGTCGAGCAGCACGCCGTTCGTCGTCAGCGACAGGTCGTCCACCCCGTCGATCCGCGAGAGCATCCCGACCAGCGTCGTCACGTCACGGCGGACGAGCGGCTCGCCTCCGGTCAGCCGCACCTCGGACACGCCCATGCGGGCGAGCAGGCCGACGAGCCGCGCGATCTCCTCGAAGCTGAGGATCTCCTCGCGGCCGAGCCATTCGAGCCCCTCCGCGGGCATGCAGTAGCGGCAGCGGAAGTTGCACTTGTCGGTGACCGAGACACGCACGCTGCCGATCTCGCGGCCCCAGGAATCGACAAGAGGCTCCACGGGCTCAAGCCTAGCGGGGTTTCGTTAAGGGCCGAGCGAAGATTCGGCGGCGGTGCGCCTTCTACGGCGATTTGGCGGCGGCGACCGCGATAGCGTCGGCGAACCGGTCGACCGCCCCGTCCGCATAGCCCAGGAAC
>JBKPFP010000182.1:0-3971 GCA_046744435.1 Actinomycetota bacterium
CGGGAGATCTCGCTCAAGCTGCTCGAGACCTGCCGCGTCGCGGCGGCGCCGCTGACGGCGACCGACCTCGCCCACGGGCCGATAGCGGCGCTCGACGGGCTCTTCCCCGTCTGGACGATCGCCCCGGACGACGCGTTGCTATCCGCAGTCCAGGAGGCCGCCGCCCGCGCTCACGCTGCCGGAGCGACCCTGCTCGTCAGCGGAACCGGAGCCGGCGCGATCCCGGACGGCGACTACTACGTGCCGGTGCCGAAGCCCGGGCTCGCGCTGCTGGCGCCGCTACTCTCAGTCGTTCCGGGTCAGGTGCTCGCCTGGGCGCTCGCGCAGGCGAAGGGTCTGGACCCGGACCGGCCGCATGGTCTCACCAAGGTCACGCTCGCTCCCTAGGCGGTTATGACCACTGAGGTGAGCCTCATCGGCGGTCGACCGCTTGTCCACGGGGACAGAGAGGGCTTGACATGTAACGGTCTTGTGTGCAAGCTTCTCTCCGTGGCACAGTGGTACATACCAATTTGCCGCCGAGTGGTGAGGAGAACGAAGGCGCGGCGTCCCGCCGACGCCGGGAGGAGGATCTCATGAAAGTACGACTGATCTCTGCCGTCGTGATCTGCGCCTGTCTCGCGCTCAGCGCGGCAACCGCGAACGGCACGGCTCGCTCGGCATCGCCGAAAGCGGCCAAGGCCACGACCCTCACGGTCTGGCTCCAGGAGGACGCACGCGACAACTGGCCCGGCGTGGTCAACGCCGCCAACCAGGCGTTCGAGCGTTCGCATCCGGACGTGAACGTGAAGGTCGAGTATCAGACGTGGAACCAGCACCTGACCAAGTTCGACGCGACCATCGCGGGCAACAACGTCCCGGACGTGATCGAGATGGGCAACACCGAGATGACCAAGTACATGGACGCCAAGGCGTTCTTCGACATCACGTCGCAGAAGGGGAGCATCCCCAACTCGCGCACGTGGCTGAAGGGGCTCGAGGACTCGGCTCGCTTCGGCGGCCGGCTCTACGGCGTTCCCTACTACGCGGGCGCGCGCGCGGTCATCTACCGGAAGGACCTGTATCGGGGAGCCGGCATCCGGAAGCTCCCGACCAGCCTGGCCGAGTACGAAGCGGCCAGCAAGAAGCTGATGAAGAAGTACGGCAACGACCGCAGGTTCTCGGCGCTCTACTTCCCGGGCCAGTACTGGCTGGCCGCGATGTCGTTCGTCTACGACTACGGCGGCGCGATCGCCCGCTTCCGGAACGGCAAGTGGGTCGGCACGCTCGACTCGCCGCAGGCCGTCACCGCACTGACGAAGGTGAAGTCGATGGTGCGGCGCTTCTCCCGCGCCAGCAAGACCGGTGACGAGGCGAACCCGTTCCAGGCCGTCGTCTTCGGCCAGGGCAAGGTGGGCTCGATCATCGCCAACGGCTGGGAGTGGGGCCTGTCCCTCGACACGAAGAAGTACAGCTCGAAGCTGAAGGAGGCTCAGCTCGGGGCGTATCCGATGCCGAGCCACGTCAAGGGCAAGTTCATGCCGACGTTCCTCGGCGGCTCGGATCTCGCGATCCCGGCGCAGAGCAACAGCAAGAGCCTGGCGCTCGACTGGATCAAGGCGTTCACGAACAACGCGTCGATGACGCAGCTCGCGACCGACGGAAAGGTGATCCCGAACACGACGTCTCTGCTCCGGCTGCACAACAGGAGCCGGTCGCTCGCACCCTTCGCGAGGGCGTCACAGGCGAGCTGGTTCGTGCCGACCGCGAAGAACTGGGTCAACGTCGAGAACGCACGCGTGATCAGGACGATGCTCGTCCGCATCATCAGCGGCAGGCACAGCGTGAAGAGCGAGGCGAAGAAGGCCAGCCAGCAGATCACGACGATCCTGAACGCCAGCTCTTGACCCCGGCCATGGAGGCGCGAAACTCGCCCAGTGAGTAGCGCCCCTCCCGCCACGGCAGTCGCCGCCGGGCCCGCCCGGCGGCGTCGCCGTTCCTGGCCGCTGCGCGCCCGGCGCGGCCTCGCCCCGTACCTGCTCCTAGCGCCGGCCACGATCACGATCGCGGCCGTCCTCGCCTATCCGCTCTACTACCTCGGCAAGCTCTCGTTCCAGCGGTACGGCCTCCCCGAGCTGATCGCGCACCAGGGGACGTGGATCGGCCTCGACAACTTCTCGCGGATCCTCCACGACGACGAGTTCTGGCGCGTGCTCGTGCGGACGTTCGTGTTCACCCTCGGCGCGGTGTCGCTGACGATGCTCTTCGGCACGCTGATCGCGCTCCTGCTCGCCCGGCTCGGGCCGTGGATGCGGCTGCTGCTCCAGATGGGCCTCGTGCTCGTGTGGGCGATGCCGGTCGTCGTCGCCGTGAACATCTGGGTCTGGATGTTCGACTTCGAGTTCGGCGTCTTCAACTGGGCGCTGACCGAGCTCGGCGTCGGCGACTACATCAACCACGACTGGTTCGAGAACCCGACCACGGGCCTGGCCATCATCTTGGGCGTCGTCGTCTGGGGCGCGATCCCGTTCGTGGCGATCACGATCTACGCCGGGCTGACGCAGGTGCCGAGAGAGCTCGTCGAGGCCGCCTCGATCGACGGCTCCGGGCCCTTCCGCATCTTCCGGGACATCACCTTCCCGCTGCTGAAGCCGATCTTCGTCATCCTCGCGAGCCTCTCGATCATCTGGGACTTCCAGGTCTTCAACCAGGTCTGGATCATGCGTGGCAACAACCCCTCGCCCGACTACTACCTGATGAGCGTCTATGCGTTCGTCGAGTCGTTCAAGCTCAGCGAGTACGGCTTCGGGGCAGCGATCGCGCTCGTGATGGTCGGGATCCTGTTCTGTGTGACGTTCGTCTACATCCGGCAGATGGTGCGGATCGGAGAGGTGCGGTGAGGGTCGCGGGCCGCCGCATCCGGCCGCGGCGGGTTCTGCGCCGGGCGGGAGTCAACCTGCTCGCGCTGCTCGTCTTCGCCGTCATGGTCTTCCCGGTCTTCTGGATGGTCTCGACCGCGTTCAAGCCGGCGTCGGACATCCTCACCTTTACGCCGAAGCTTGTCCCCTCGTCGGCGACGCTCGCCAACTTCGAGGACGCGATCAACCGGCCGTACTTCTGGCGCGTATTCAGGAACAGCCTGATCGTCGTCGCCGCGGTCACGTTCTTTTCGATCGTGCTCGCGTTCCTCGCCGCCCTCGCGCTGGCCAAGTTCCGCTTCTACGGGCGACGGGGCTTCATCGTCCTGATCATCGGCGTGCAGATGGTGCCGCTGAACGCGCTGATCATCCCCCTCTACATCCTGCTCAGCCGGGCGCACCAGACCGACAAGCTGACCGGGGTGATCATCACCTACCTGACGTTCGTGCTCCCGTTCTGTGTCTGGACGCTGCGCGGCTTCATGCTCGGCGTGCCGCGCGAGCTGGAAGAGGCGGCGATGGTCGACGGTTCGACGCGGTTCGGCGCCTTCGTACGCATCCTCCTGCCGCTCGTCGCGCCGGGCCTGGTGGCGACGTCGATCTTCGCCTTCATCCAGGTCTGGAACGAGTTCATCATCGCCTACATCGTCCTCAGCAGCCCCGAAAAACAGACGCTGACCGTCTGGCTGGCGCAGTTCACGAGCCTGCGCGGCACGCAGTGGGGGCCGCTGATGGCCGCCGCGACGCTGACCGCGATTCCGGTCGTGCTCTTCTTCGTCGCAATCCACCGGCGCATCGCGTTCGGCCTCACCGCCGGCGCGGTTCGCGGATGAGCGACGAGCTCGAGCGGCACGCGGCCGCCTGCCTGCTGGCGAGCTTCCCCGGACACGGGACGCCCGACTGGATGCGGAGCTGGCTCGAGCGCGGGCTCGGCGGGATCGTGCTCTTCGCCGACAACGTCGGCGACCGCGACCAGGTCGCCGAGCTGACTCGCGTGCTGCGCGCCGAGCGGGGAGAGCTGGTCGTCGGGATCGACGAGGAGGGCGGAGACGTCACGCGCCTCGAGGCCGCCAC
>JBKPFP010000394.1:0-14425 GCA_046744435.1 Actinomycetota bacterium
CCTCGCCTTCGTGATACCCACGGAGGAGCCGAGGCGCGCCGGCTTGACGAAGACCGGGTAGCCGAAGGGGCTCTCGAAGCCGTTCAGCTCCCTGAGGGTCACGCTCCTCGTGACGGGGATGCCCTGGTCGCGCAGCACCGATTTGAAGAGGTCCTTGTCCATGCAGAGCGCCGAAGCGGCGACCCCTGCGCCGACGTAGGGCACGTTCGCCAGCTCGAGCAGGCCCTGCATCGTCCCGTCCTCGCCGAACGGCCCGTGCAGGACTGGGAAGACGACGTCGACCTCGGCAAGCTTCGCGGGCACGTGCGCGGCGGGCACCGGCAGCGTCTCGGCGACGGTGCCGTCGCTCTCGAGCTGCGGCCGCGTCCCTGGCCCGAGCTCCCAGCGGCCGTCGCGGCCGATCTCGACGCGCACGGTGTCGTAGCGTGCGGGGTCGAGCGACTCGAGCACGGAGCGGGCCGACGCCAGCGAGATCTCGTGCTCGCTCGAGCGCCCGCCCATGAGCACGGCGACGCGGATCCTGCTCATGGCTCCGGGACCAGGCGGCCGACGATGATCGTCACGGTCGCGCCGGGCTTCGCCTGCGTGCCTCCCGGCGGATCCTGGCTCAGCACGAGGCCGTCGCTGTTCGGGTCGGTCGTGTCCTCGTCTTGCACGACGACGCGGAAGCCCGAGTCTTCGAGCGTCGCCTGCGCCGTGGCCTCGTCCTGGCTCGTGACATCCGGGATCGCCGACGTCTTCGGCCCTTTCGAGACGCTGAGCGTGACCGTCGCGCCTCGCGCGGCCTGGGCGCCGCCGGCCGGGTCCTGAGCGACGACGTTGTTCTTCGGCTGGTGGGAGTCGACGTCCCGACGGGCGACCGCAAAGCCAGCGGCCTGGAGCTGCGATGCGGCCGTTTCGTAGGGTTGGCCGACGACGGACGGCACGCCGATCGGCTGCAGCCCGCGCGAGACGTTGATCTGCACCGTCGAGCCCTTGTTCACGCGGGCGCCCGGGGTCGGGTACTGGGCGATGACCGTGCCCTCGTCCTCCTTCGAGTACACGTCGCGCACCTTGAACTTCAGCCCGTTCGCGGACAGTGTCCCGATCGCGTCGTCACGGGATTTGCCCGTCACGCTCGGCACGGTCACCTTCGGTGGGCCGGTCGAGACGTAGATGACGACCTCGCTGTTCTTGTCGACCCGGACACCCGCCTCCGGCTGCTGGTCGTACACCTCGCCCTCCTTGACCCGCTCGTGCGGAAGGCGCACGACGCGGTCCTGCAGCCCCTTGTCGAGCACGTTGGCCACCGCCAGGCCTTCCTTCTGGCCCTCGACGAACGGCACCGAGACCGTGCCGGAGCCGCTGAGCGAGTCGGAGATCTGGCCGTACGCGTACCAACCGGCGACGCCCGCTACGACGAGCAGCAGCACTGCGAGCAGCCAGGGCCAGAACGGGCGCCGACGCGGCGGCGGCTCCTCGTAGCGGTAAGTGCTTGGGCGCCGACGCGGTGGCGGAGCGATGGCGGTCGGGGCCGTGGCCATCGACATGCCCGACAGCACCGCGGTGGCCGCGTCCGCGGTCTCGGTCGTGACGGAGCCGCCTCCAGCGACGCGCGCGAGCTCCGCGTCCATCTCCTCGGCGCTCTGGAAGCGGTCGTCGGGGTTCTTCGCGAGCGCGCGGAGGACGATCATGTCGAGGTCGGGCGAGACGTCCGGGCGCATCGTCGACGGCGGCCGCGGCGCCTCCGACAGGTGCTTCATCGCGATCTCGACGGGCGTCTCCCCGCTGAACGGGACCTGGCCGGTCAGCATCTCGTAGAGGACGACGCCGACCGAGTAGAGGTCCGACCGTTGGTCGACGGGGGAACCGCGCGCCTGCTCGGGCGAGAGGTACTGTGCGGTGCCGACGATCGCGCCCGCCTCGGTCATCTGGCTCGCGCCGGCGCGGGCGATGCCGAAGTCCGTCACCTTCAGGCGCCCGTCCGGGTCGGCCATGATGTTGTGCGGCTTGATGTCGCGGTGGACGACGCCCTTCTTGTGGGCGAAGCGCAGTGCGTTGAGGATCTGGCGCGTGTACGAGAGGGCGTCGTCGATCGGCATCGGCCCACGCGCGATGAGGAGCTCCTTCAGGCTGCGCCCGTCGAGGAACTCCATCGCGATGTAGTACGTGCCCTCCGCCTCGCCGCGGTCGTAGATCGAGACGATGTTCGGGTGCGAGAGGCCGGCGGCGTTCTTCGCCTCGCGGCGGAAGCGCTCGACGAACTGCTCGTCGTTCGCGTGCCGGTCATTGAGGATCTTGATCGCGACGCGGCGGCCGAGCTCCTCGTCCTCGGCGAGATAGACGTCGGCCATCCCGCCCGAGCCGAGCTTGCGCATGACGCGATAGCGACCGTCGAAAAGCGTGTTGATCAGGTTCGAGATGGCCATTAGACGCCGCCCCACAGCCAAGGCACCGCTGGCGGTGCCGGCCTCAGGACGCGCGGCCACTGGCCGCGTGTCCGTCTGAAATGACCGGTCGACACCATCGAAGAAATCACGAACAGAGTAGGTACGAATCTGAGTTCGACGCTCACCGAAGCAGTGCCTCCATGATCGCCTTGGCGATCGGGGCGGCCGTTGTGCCGCCGGTGCCGCTCTGGTTCTCGAGCACGACGGCGACCGCCACGCGTGGGTTGTCGACGGGCGCGAAGGCGACGAACGACGTCGTGTTCCTGCCTGCGACCCCGGACTCGGCGGTGCCCGTCTTGCCCGCGACCCGGATGCCCGGAATGCTCGCCGCGGTGCCGGTGCCGCCGCTGACGACACGCTCCATCATCTCGGCGAGCTGGCGCGCGTGGTCGCCACGGATCGCCTGGCCGAGCCGTTCGGGCTTCGTGCGGGCGACGATCGAGCCGTCGGGCGCGACGACACGGTCGACGACGAACGGCTTCGTGACCGAGCCGCCGTTCGCAACCGCCGCCGCAGTAATCGCCATCTGCAGGGGCGTCACTCTGGGCTCTGCGTGAGTCGGTCCCTGGCCGAACGCGAGGCGGCCCGGGTCGATCTGGCCCTCGTCCTTCGGGTCGACGAGCTTGCTTCGGTTGTAGAGCCCGCTCACCGCGCGCTCGTTGACCGGCGTTTCCAGCGGCGGCACGGAGTAGAAGCCGAAGCGCTTCATCTTGTCGACGATCGCGCGGCCGCCGAGGTCCTTGCCGATGTTGCAGAAGACGGAGTTGATCGAGTGCTGCAGCGCGTCGGCGAGGCTGACGTTGCCGAACGGGCTGGACGTGTCGTAGTTGTTCACGCGGTCGCCGTACTCGATGCAGTAGCCGGGGTCGTTGAAGGACGACTCCGGCGTGAACCTGCCCGAGTCGAGCGCTGCCGCCGCGGTCACGACCTTGAAGGTCGAACCGGGGGTGTAGAGCCCCGCGGTCGCGCGGTTCAGGAGCGGGCCGCAGCCGAACTTCGGCCGGCTTGCGGCCGCGAAGTCGTTCTCGACCAGGTTCGGGTCGTACGTCGGGCTCGAGACGGCGACGAGCACACGGCCCGTGCTCGGCTCGATGGCGACCGCGGCGCCGCACTTGCCGCCGAGCGCGTTCAGGGCGATGCGCTGGGCGCCGGGCCGCAGCGTGAGCACGAGGTCGTTGCCCTCGACCGTCGAGCCCTTGAGCTTGTCGAGCGTCGTGTCGACGACGGTGCTCAGGTTCGAGTTCGCGCCGGTCAGGAAGTCGTTCTCGGAGCGCTCGAGGCCTGCGCGCGAGCGCACCTGGGTCGAGTAGCCGACGACGTGTGCCGCCAGCCCGTGCTGCGGGTAGCGGCGGAAGTAGAGCGTCTGGCCGCCGACGCGCCGGCGCGTGTTGTCTGCGAGCACCGTTCGCCCGTCGGCCGCGTAGATCAGCCCGCGCTTGACCGTGAACTGCGCCACGCGCTGGATCGCGTTGTCCTGCCGGTCGGCGAGGTCGTTGGCCGCCCAGGCCTGCCAGTACGTCGTGCCGACGACGAGCGCGGCGAGCAGGACGAGCGCGGCCACGGCCACCCGGGTGATCTGGCGGTTCACCGGCGGCCTCCGAGGTTGGCCGCTGCATTCGCGCGGTGCGAGACGAGCAGGAGGCCCGCGAGCAGCATGAAGTTGGCGACGACGCTCGACCCGCCGTAGCTGACGAGCGGAAGGGTGATCCCCGTCAGCGGGACGATTCGGAGGACGCCGCCGACGATGATGAACGTCTGCAGCGCGAAGCCGAAGGTGAGGCCGATCGCAAGCAGCTTCGAGAAGCCGTCCTGCGCCAGCAGCGCGATCCGGAACCCGCGCAGGCAGAAGAGCATGTAGACGAGGAGCAGGGCGGCCGTCCCGACGAGGCCCAGCTCCTGGGCGAGCGCCGAGTAGATGAAGTCCGTGTTCACCTGCGGGATGAGGTTGCCGCCGTCCGAGGTCGTGAACGTGCCCTGGCCGAGCCCTTGCCCGCTGAAGCCGCCGTTGCCGATCGAGTAGAGCGACTGGACGATTTGGTAGCCGCTCGTGTGCACGTGGGGCCAGGGGTCGATCCAGACCGAGACGCGCTCCTCGACCCGCGGCACGACCTGGTAGAGGACCGCCGCGCCCGCCACGAAGAGCGCCGCTCCCGCGGCGACGAACCAGCCGCGCGCAGTCGCGACGTAGAGCATGGCGAGGAAGATTCCGAAGTAGAGGAGCGCGCTCCCGAGGTCGTTCGTCTCGACGAGCACGAGCATCGCGGCGCCCCAGATCAGCAGCAGCGGGCCGAAGTCCTTCAAGCGCCCCTGGGCGAGCACCTCGCGCTTCTCGCGCAGGTAGCCGGCGAGGAAGACGATCAGCATGATCTTCGCCAGCTCGCCCGGCTGGAACTGGAGCGGTCCGAAGCGCACCCAGAGCCGCGCGCCGTTGACCGTCTGCCCGATCACCGGCAATGCGGGCAGCACGAGCAGCCCGACCGCGGTCAGCCCGAAGAGGTACTTGTAGGACTCGAGCCGCCGGTAGTCGTGCCGGAGCAGGATCAGTGTCGCGGCGAAGGCCCCGACGGCGACGACGATCCACAGTCCCTGGCGGAAGGCGTCGTCCGGGTTCAGGCGGTAGATCTCGGTCAAGCCGATCGCGGTCAGGAGCGCGGCCATCGGCAGCAGGTACGGGTCGGCCTGCGGCACCGTCACACGCGCGATCGCGTGCGCGGCGAGGTAGAGGGAGAAGAAGAAGAGCGCGTAGGAGAGCGACTCGGTCGACACGACCTCCTGGCGCGCGATGTAGACGCTCGCG
Source organism: Actinomycetota bacterium (assembly GCA_046744435.1). GTDB lineage: Bacteria > Actinomycetota > Thermoleophilia > Gaiellales > Gaiellaceae > VAXT01. The sequence continues at coordinate 5,227 of JBKPFP010000394.1, forward strand.
AAGCCGAGGCCGGTGATGACGGCGACGACGAAGAGGTTGGCGAGCTCCCGGTTGCGGAGGCTCACAGGTACAGCACCCAGTAGAGGACGGCGGCCCCCGCGAGCAGCAGGAGCACGATCAGGAGGAGGCCGAGCACCCGCCAGCGGCTGCGCTTAGGCTCCGACGGCGGGGCCTGCGCCTCAGCTGCGGCTTCCTCCGGGCCGACGACCATGGTGTCCACCGCCGGCACGCGCTCGAGCCCGGACAGCGTGTCCTCGTCCGCCTCGGGCGGCGCCGACTCGTCCACCGCAGGCATCGGCCGGGTCTCCTCGAGGACGACCGCGCCTTCCTCGGCGATCTCGAAGAAGACGACGGTGATGTTGTCCTCGCCGCCGCTGCGGTTGGCTCGGTTGACGAGCTCCTTCGCGGCCGCCTCGAGGTTGCCGCGGTTGCGCTCGACGATGTCGAGGATCGTGTCGTCGCCGACCATCGACGTGAGGCCGTCGGAACAGATCAGGAAGAGGTCGCCGGGCTCGGCGGCGACCGAGAGCGTGTCGACGTCGACGTCCGGATCGGTCCCGAGCGCCCGCGTGATCACGGAGCGCTGCGGGTGGCTCTCGGCCTCCTCAGGCGAGAGCCTGCCGCTGCGCACGAGCTCGGCTACGAGCGAGTGGTCGTCGGTCAACTGCTCGAGGCTGTCGCCGCGGATCAGGTACGCGCGCGAGTCGCCGACGTGTCCGATCGTGACGCTGCCGTCCTCGACCAGGGCGACCGTGACCGTCGTGCCCATACCCGACGCGTCCGAGTCCTCGCTCGACCGCTCGTACACGCGCCTGTTCGCCTCCTGGATGAGGCCGATGACCCGCTCTTCGCCGCTGGCGCCGCTGTCGTCCTCGCGCAGGGCCGCCGCGGCGAGCCGGGACGCGATCTCGCCGCCGCGCGCGCCGCCCATGCCGTCCGCGACGGCGAAGAGCGGCGGCTGGCACACCCAGGCGTCCTCGTTCCGGCGCCGCTTGCGCCCGGGGTCGGAGAGGGCTGTCGCGCGCCCGACGGTCATTCGTCGAAGCGGAGGTCGGTCTCGCCGACGCGGACGAGGTCTCCGGGCTTGAGCTTGCGGGGCCGGGAGACCTTGACGCCGTTGAGAAAGGTGCCGTTCGTCGAGCCGACGTCCTCGAGCCAGACGCCGTCCTGCCGGGGCTCGACCCGCGCGTGGCTCGCGGACGCGAACTCGTCCTCGTCGAGGGCGACGTCGTTCTGGGCGCTGCGGCCGATCGTGATGCCCGTCGAGTCGAGCTCGAACTCGGTGCGCTCGTCCAGGGCCGGGCTCTTGAGCACGATCAGCTTGCCCATCCTGGGCTCGGGCGGACGGCGGTTGCGCAGGCCGGCTGCGGCGGCCTCCTGGGGGGCGAGTATGAAGCTCTCCTGGGGCAGACGGAGATCCTTGCTGGCCGTACGGACGATCCGCCAGATGAACAGGTAGAGCAGGACGACGAAACCGATCTTCAGGAGCAGGAGGACGCCTTCGACGTCCACCGACGAGACGAGCAGGGGGCTCACGGCCTCAAGCTTCCGGGCGCCGGTGGAAGACGAGCTCGGTCGACCCGACGGTGATGCGGTCGTCGTCCTCGAGCCTCACGCGCTTCTGGCGGCGTCCGTTGACCGTCGTGCCGTTGGTCGAGTCGAGGTCCACGATCCAGTAGGTCGTGCCCTCCTGGCGGACCTCGGCGTGGCGCCGCGAGACGTTCGGATCCGAGACCCGGACGTCGCAGTCCTTCGACCGGCCGATGACGACGCTCTGCTTGTCGACCCTGTGCTCGCCGCCGTCGACGGTGAGCGTGACGATCTCGCGCTCGACGCCGAGCTCTTCGGGCGTCACGGCCTGGGTCGGCGGGCCGGCCTTGGGCCGGTAGACCATCGTCGCGCCCGGTGCGGCCTCCGGAGCGGGCTCGGGCACCTCACCCGGCTCCGGCTGCACCATGCGCGTCGCGATCCCGAACTCGCCGACCTCGAGATCCTCGTCGGTGTTCATGACGACCTTGGGCGGGGAGAGCAGCACGTAGCTCTCCCGCCGCCCATGCTCCGCGAGATAGTCCTGGAGCTCGCTGACGAGGGACTCCTCGTACGACGTGAACTGCTCCCGGTCGGTCGGCGAGAGGTAGACCGAGTACTCGTTCGGCGCGTAGACGCGCGAGACGGAGACCATGCGGTGGTCGTCCATCTCCTTCGCGAGCTTGCGGGCCAGCTCCACCGGCTGGACATGCGTACGAAAGGCACGTCCGAAGACGCCCTCGAAAAGGGACTCGATCTTCTGCTCGATATTCCGGAGCACGGTCACGCCAGGGAAAGTGTTCCTGTTCCCCCGGGCAGCGAGTCTAACGAGCGCGTGCGTGCCCAATCCGCCGCGGTCGGCGCCGGTGGTGCCGGGGCCACCCCGGACCACCACCCGCTTTGAGCGTAACCGTGGAAAGCGCACGCGTGGGGAACCAACCTGTGGCAAATTTGCGCCAGTCGGCCGGCGCTCTGCCGCTCCGCCGCCACTGCAGGAGCAGAGCTGCAGACGTCACCCACGCGCAGAGTGCGAGCGGCCAGGCGCCGGCGCCCGGCGCGGCCAGCAGGCTCGCCGCGGTGAAAGCTGCGCCGAAGCCGGCGATCGCGATCTCGCCCCCGCGAAGCGCGAACGGAAGCGCCAGGGCGGCGATCCCGATCACGAGCGCCTCCCGGCCCAGGGCGGGCTGTGCGGAGAGCGCACCCCAGAGCGCGTCGGCCACCGCCAGCGGCCGCTGCTCGGCGTCGATGCCCGGGCCCGGCGCACGGCCTTCCGCAAACGGCAACCCGACCCCGCGCAAGGCGGCGGCGAGGCCGGCGAGGAGGACAGCGGCGCAGCCGTACGCGAAGCGCCGCGGCGCTCCGGGCACCCGCTGGAGCAGCAGCGGCACGAGGCCGAGCGCGCCGACAGGTGCGAGCAGCGGGCCGAACACGAATAGGAGCCCGGTTCTGGGAGCCCGCCACGCAAGCGCGAGCCACGAGACAGCGACTGCCGCGTACACGAGCGCCAGGCCCAGCGAGACGTTTCCGAGCGGAAAGACCGGGACGGCGAGCGTGAAGGCGAGCCCGACCCGCGGACGGAGCGCGGTCAGCGCGGCGGCGAGCGCGCCGAGCAGCAGCGGCCAGCGCTGCGGGTAGAAGGGCAGCGTCGAAGCGATCCAACCGGCGAACAGAGCGGCGAGCGCGGCCGGGCCCAGAACGAGAGCAACCCGTGCATCGACCGGCGACTTCAGCCGCACGCGCGCCCGCCGCGCCTTCTTCCCAGGCACGCCGCGCAGCACGTCGGCCAGCGCGGCCGCGGAGGGTCGCCGCTCCGGCTCGACCGCGAGCGCCCGGTCGACGGCCGAGATCAGACGGCGCGGGAGGTCGGGTCGCGCCTCGGCCAGCGACGGCGCGCCCGCCTTGATCTGCCGCCCGGTCTCGAGCGGCGACGCCTGCCAGAACGGATGCTGGCCGGCCAGCGCTTCCCAGAGCAGGACGCCGACGGCCCATATGTCGGCCGCCGGCCCAGCCGCTTCCCCGTGCAGGCGCTCCGGCGAGATGTACGCGAGCGTCCCCGGCACGTCGCCGACCGCGGTCAGGGTCTCCGCGTCGGCGAGCTGGGCGAGACCGAAGTCGAACAGCCGGACCGAGATCTCAGGGCCCTCGGCGAGCAGGACGTTCGAGGGTTTCACGTCGCGGTGCACGATCCCGCTCGCGTGCGCGTAGGCGAGCGCGTCGAGCACTTGCGCGGCCGCCTCGAGCGAGCCCGCGTCGTCCAGGCGGCCCTCGCGGAGGGCGTGCCGCAGCGTGTGTCCCGGGACGTACTCGTACGCGATGTAGACGTGCCGCTCGTCGCTGTCGAAGCCGTAGGCCCGCAGGCAGTGTGGATGGCGGAGCGTCGCGGCCGCCTGGGCCTCGCGCTCGGCGCGCGTGCCGGCGGTGCCCTCCTGTGCGACGACCTTGAGCGCGACCTCGAGGCCGGTCTCCTCGTCGAGCGCGAGCCACACCGAGCCCGATCCGCCCGTTCCGAGCGGCCGTAGGGCTCGGTAGCGCCCCAGCACGAGGCCGCCTGCGGGCAGGGTTTCGAGGCCGGTCGACATCCGCCTCTCCGCCTTTGGCTACTGCGGGTAAGACTCCTTTCGGGGCCGCTTGGGGCGCCGACATCAGGACGCGCGAACCCTGTTCGCACGTCCGTCTGAACTGGCCGGCCGACCCGAGTGAGGCAATAGCAGCGGCCCTGAACCAGCCGGGGAACCCGGTACAGTGGCCGCGATCCGCCCCCGCGCGACGCCATGAGCGAGCGAGACAGCGACATCGAGTTCGACTTCTTCGACGAGGACGAGACTCGCGAAGCGTCGGCCGCCGAACGACCCGGTCGTCGCGGGCCGCGGCCGCCGGTCCGGCCTCCCGCTGGCCTGACGCCGCTGCTGCGCCTGATCGGGCTGATCAGCTTCGCGATCCTGATCGTCGTGCTGCTCGTCTTCTGGGTGAACTCGTGCCGGGAGGACCAGCGCAAGGACTCGTACCGGGACTACATGGCGGACGTGGGTACCGTCGCGCAGCGCTCGCAGCGGCTCGGGCGGGACCTGAACACGGCGTTGACCGCCCGCGGGAAACAGCAGGCCGCGCTCAGTCAGGAGCTCGAGGGCCTCGCGGAGCAGCAGGAGCAGCTCGAGAACCAGGCGGACGACCTCGATCCGCCAGGGCCGTTGCGGCCCGCCCATCGCCACGTCATCGAGTCGTTCCAGCTGCGGACCAGCGGGCTGCGAGGCATGGCGCAAGCGTTCCGGCAGACCCAGTCCTCGAACAACGCGACCGCGGCCGGGAACCTGCTCTCACAACAGGCGATACGGCTGGTGGCGAGCGACGTCGTCTGGGATGACCTCTTCCAGGCTCCGGCGCGCGGCGTGCTCAGCCGCGAGGACATCCGCGGCGTGAACGTGCCCGGGTCGACCTCCTTCCCCGACCCAGCACTGGCCTCGAGCGCGGCGATGAAGTCGATCTGGAACCGCATCCACGGGGCCTCGACGGGCGGCGGCGCCTCGTGCAGCCCGCGCGGGACGAGCATCGCCTCGACGACTGCGCTCCCCGCGCGCCAGCAGCTGTCGACGAGCGAGCTGAACACGGTCGAGTCGACGAACGACCTCTCGTTCCAGGTCGCGGTGGAGAACTCCGGCTGCGCGCAGGAGGTCGGGGTCGCGGTCACGCTGACGATCCAGAAGAGCCCGTCGCCGATCGTCAAGCGAAGCAGGATCAACCTCATCAACCCGGGCGAGACGAAGACGGTCAACTTCACGAACCTCGGCACGCCGCCTTTCGGCGAGCGGACGAACGTGACCGTCGAGGTGGCGCCGGTCCAGGGTGAGGCGAGGACGAACAACAACACCTCGGAGTATCCGGTCGTCTTCTCTCTGGGCTAGCCGGAGCTGGCCATTGCGCGCTCGACGGCCTCGAGCTCCTCGGGTGAGAGCGCGATCGACGGACGGCCGCGATCGAGGTCCTTCACGTAGATGCGCGCGTAGTCGCGGCCCTGGATCGCGCTGACGACGACGCCTGAGCGCGCCGCGTCGAGGAGCGCGATAGTCGCCGACTGGCGCCCGCCGGCGCCCTCATAGGCGTCATAGCGCACGATCGAGGTGTTCGAGAGGGACGCGTCCACGCGGCGGTCGACGCGTACGAGGCCAGCGGCCACCTCGTCGACCGCCCGGTGGAGGTCGTCCATCCGCGCCTGCAGCGAGACGGCGAAGTCGACGAGGTCGCCGGTCCCGCCTCCGAGCAGCACCGCCTGCCCGGTGCGCAGGCGCCGGATCTGGACGACGAGGTAGACGCAGAGGGCGAGCGCCGCGACGGCGACGATCGCTGCGCCGATGGCGATCCAGGCTGCGGCGGAGAGATCCATGCGCGGGAGATCCTAGAAGGCGCCCACGCCGTACTTCCCGCTCGACTAGCTACATTTTCGATTCGTGGGACAGGTTCTCGTTCTCAACGCAAGCTACGAGCCGCTCAATGTCACGTCCGTGCGTCGTGCCCATGTGCTCGTCTTCAAGGGCAAGGCGGAGGTGCTCGAGCAGCTCGAGGAGCCGCTCCACTCGGCCAGCGATACGTACCCGTGGCCGCACGTGATCCGGCTCGTGACCTACGTGCACGTGCCGCGCGCGGTCCAGCGCAAGATCTCGCGTCGGGCGCTCTTCGCGCGCGACGACTGGAAGTGCGTGTACTGCGGTCAGAACGGGGGTCGGCTGACCCTCGACCACGTCGTCCCGCGCAGTCGCGGCGGCGAGTCGGTCTGGGAGAACGTCGTCACCTCGTGCGCGCCGTGCAACCTACGCAAGGGCGATCGCCTCCTGCACGAGGTCAGCATGCAGCTTCGCCGCCAGCCGAAGGCGCCTCAGCCGGTGCTCTTCATCCGCCTGGCCGCTCCCAAGATCCCGACGGGCTGGCGTCAGTACCTGCCTGATCTCGAGCTCTCGCCGGCCTAACCCTTCTCTCGGGGGAGGTCGCGGCCTTCCCACTCGCTCCACGAGCCGGCGTAGAGCTTCGCATCGGGCCGGCCCGCGCGCGCGAGACGGAGGAGCGGCACGCACGACGTGACGCCCGAGCCGCAGTAGACGACGATCTCCGGTGCGGCGAGCACGTCCTCCGGGATCGGGCTGTCGTCCGTGAAGGGCATGTTCACCGAGCCGGGGATGCGGCCCGGCACCTTGTCGATCGGGTTCGGCTCACCGCGCCAGCGCGACTCGACTCGCGCGTCGACGACGACCAGGTTGTCGTCCCCGAGGCGGTCGGCGATCTCCTCGGCGCTCATCGTGTCGTCGTCTCGCGGCCGCGGCTCGAACCGGGCTCGCGTGATCTTCTCGTCGCCCTCGCGCAACGGCCCCAGCCAGGCCTCGATGCCGCCGGCGAGCACCGCGCACGCGTCGTGACCGAAGTGGCGGAGCAGCCACCAGAGCCGCTCGGGGCCGCCGCCGTTCCCGTACGCGACGACGAGCGTGTCCTCGCCGATCCCGGCGCGCGAGGCAGTCTCGGCGAAGCGCTCGGGGGCGGGGAGCGGATGTCGGCCTGCGCCCTCGAGGGACAGGTCCGAGAGGTCCTCGTCCACGTCGAGGAACGACGCGCCGGGAATGTGACCCGCGAAGTAGAGCTCACGTCCGCGGCCTGGAGTGCCGAGCTCCCAGCGGCAGTCGACGAACTGGTAGCGCACGCCGCGATTGTGACGCCGTCGCGGCTCGGCGGCGTACTGGACGAGACACGCAAGGAGGAGACATGAAGACGATCCGCATCGCTGCAGTCGCGCTGCTGGTTCTAGCCGCCGCCGCCCTCGCAGGGGTTGGCCGTCCGGACAGCGCAGGCGGGGCATCCGCGCAGTCGGAAGGGATCACCGTCAACGGCGTCGGCACGGTCGAGTCCGTGCCCGACGAGGCGCAGATGTCGTTCGGCGTCCAGACGGACGCTCCGACCTCTCGGGAAGCGCTCGCCCGGAACTCGGCGCAGATGGAGGGCGTGCTCGCGGCGCTGAAGGCGGCCGGCATCGCCGACCAGGACATCCAGACCCAGGACGTGAGCGTCTGGCCCAAGTACGACACCATGGGTGAGGACGCGGGTGGCTACACGGCTCGAAACTCGGTCACCGTCACGATTCACGAGCTCGCCAAGGCCGGGGCTGTGACCGAAGCGGCGACTCGTGCCGGCGCGAACGAGGTCTCCGGCCCGATGCTCTCTTCCTCGCGGCGCGAGAAGCTCGAAGCGCAGGCCCTCGAGGCCGCGGTCGACAACGCGCGCACGAAGGGTGAGGTGCTCGCGAAGGCTGCGGGAGTCGGTCTCGGCCGCGTGACGGCGATGGTGGAAGGCGGCGGCACGCCGGGCCCGGTCCTGCTCGACGCGGCCAGGGCGAGCGCCGACAAGGCCGTCCCGATCCAGTCCGGTCAGGAGGAAGTGCAGGCGACGGTCACGATTACCTTCTCAATCGAGTAAAGACCTGGTAAGGAGGCCTTTTCTCGGGGCCGGTACGGTGCTAACGTCGGCAGCCGATGAGGCAGCGACTGCCGATCGCCCTCTCCGCCGCCGCGCTCGTGGTTGCCCTGCTCGGCGCGACCTCGCTCGGCGAGGCGGCCCGCAACGGGGCCTCGTCCGGGTTGACCAAGGCCAAGCAGGCGACTGGCCTCGCCAGCAACAAGAGCTCCGCGCGCCGCGGCCCGCGCGGGCGTAGAGGCCCGCGCGGCTACCGCGGCATCCGCGGCCCCCGCGGCTTCCAGGGGCCGCCGGGCGACACGGGTGAGAAGGGCGAGAAGGGCGAGCCAGGGCCGGGCGACGCCTACGAGACGCGGACCTCCGGCACGGTGGTCATCGCTGGCGACTCGGCGGCCAACGAGACGATCGTGCTCACCTCGGGCGCGTTGCCGGCAGGTGTCTACGCCGTGAGCGCTCAGGTCGTCCTCGCGGGTATCGGCTACGGAGTCGTCTCGTGCCAGGCTCGTGGCCCCGGGCTGACCGGCCCGCGGCTGGGCGTCCCGGCGAAGCTCCATGTCGGCTCCGGCATCGACTCCGTCCGCGACGGCACAGTGTCGCTCGCGTTCGGAGCGCGGCTCGACGCCGTGGGCACGCTGCACATCGGCTGCTGGGAGTCGGGCAGCGCGAGCAACCCCTCCGCGACGGGCGTCACCCTCGTAGCCGCTAAGGCCGGGAACCTGATCCAGGTCGGAAGCTAGGCGGCACCCTCCGCAGGCGCGGGCACCGGCGCCGGGTGCGGCTCTTCACGCGGGTGCGCGTGCCCGTTCGAATGTCCGAGCAGATGGTTGTGCGCCTCCGTCCCGTACCCGCCGGGGACCGGGATGTAGAACTCGGGATAGCCCCACATGCCGTGCTCGGCGACGTCGAGGCCCGCGGTCTCCGTCTCCGGCTCTACGCGGATGCCCCAGAGCGCCTTCATCGCCCAGAGCGCCGCGAACGACGCCGTGAAGGTGAACCCGCCGACGGCCACGAGGCCCAGAGCCTGCACGCCGAGCTGGTGGAAGCTGCCCGTGTAGAAGAGCCCGCCCGAGCCGGTGGCGAGGTTCGAGGCGAGCGCCGGTACCGCGAAGAGCCCGGTGGCGAGCGTGCCCCAGACTCCCGCGAGGCCGTGCACCGCGACCGCGCCGATCGGGTCGTCGATGCCGATCCGCTCGACCGCGAGCACGCCGACGACTGCGATCGCGCC
>JBKPFP010000095.1:0-3652 GCA_046744435.1 Actinomycetota bacterium
CAGTACGCGCGCGACATGCGCGAGGCCGCCGACTCGTACGGCACGCAGCTTCGCCGCAGCGTCGAGGAGGAGACCCGTCAGCTCCAGGCCGAGTCGGAGGCGAAAGCCCGGGCGCTGCTGAGGGCGGCCAAGAAGAAGGCCGAGGAGCTCGAGGGCGACGTCGTGCAGCGGCACGAGACGCTGCAGCGCGAGGCGAAGATGCTCGAAGAGCGCAAGCAGCGAGTCCTCGAGAGCCTCCGCGACCTGGCCGCGCAGATCCAGGACGCTCTCGTCGAGCCGACCGAACGGGCGCCTCGTGAGGAGTCGCTCGAAGACGCGCTCGAGGTCGAACGCCGCCGCTAGGGAAAGCCCGAGACCGCAGGATCGAGGTCCTCCGACCCTCCGTCCCGGCACCCGCCGGGGACGAGGTACTGCGGATTGCTCCGCGCGTCTGAGGCGTTCGTCGCGAGCTGCTCGCGCATCAGCCCGCGCGCGGTGCTCTCCGAGAGCCCGAAGTTGACCCCGATCCGCACGCCGCTCTGGAACCCGTAGCAGTTGGCGAGGCCCTCGTCGCGCACGCCGCGGAGGTGCCAGGACTCGTGCGCGAGGACGGCGATCGCGCGACCCGCGCGCGGGTGCGACTCGACGCGGTCCTTGAAGGCGACCTGGTAGAGCGTGTGGCAGATCTCCGGAGTGAGGTAGGCCTGGGTGCCCCCGACCGCGGCGGCTCCGTCCGCGTCCTGCACGAAGCCGACGAACTCACCGCTCTCGTCGCAGTCGACGCGGGCCGGGCGGCCCGCGATCAGCGACGCCTCGCGCGAGAACGCGGCCTCCGCGCGCGCCTTGTCGGCCGCCGAGACGGCATCCCAACCGTGCGGGCGCGAGGCGTAGAAGAGGACGCCGGCTACGATCGCGACCGCAGCGACTGCCTCCAGCGCATACCGCCAGTAGGGAGGGCGCGCCCCCTCCAGCTCGGCGAGCTCCGCGAAATCGAACTCGTCGTCCTCGGGCTCCTCGCCGGTCCACCAGCCGCCGAGGTCGGCGAGGTCGCGAGCCTGCGGCGCGCGATCGGGAGGAGCCTGGGTGCGGGGACCGCCGCCCCTCATTTGCAGGTAGCCGCCGAGGAAGAACTGCACCTCGAGCCCCAGCGCCGCGAGGAAGGGCAGCCAGACCGGGATCCACGCCCGCACGTCGTAGGGCAGGAAGAAGTAGAGGACGACGAACGCGAGGACGGCGAGCCGCGCGCGCCGGAAAACGCGAGCGCGGCGCTGTAGCGCGAGGGATAGATCGTCGCTCACGGCACCGAACGTAGCGAGCGGCGTAGCCGTTGCGGCTTAGGATGAGGCTATGAAGGGATCCGAGAAGCCGAAGAAGCTGGCGAAGAAGGCCCCGCAGAAGACGCTGAAGGAGAAGCGCAGCGCCAAGAAGGCCAAGAAGCGCTCGAGCGGCTTCTAGACCGGCTCGATCACGAGCCGCCCTTTCTCCTCGCGCACGTCGGTGCCGAGCGCCGCGCACGCTTGGCGGAAGCGCCGTCGGATCCATGCCGCCTCCTTGTCGCGTGCGAGCCGCGTGTAGGCGTACTCGAGCCTGATCGGCACCGCCTCGATCCGGCGCGGCCCGTCCGCCTCGAGGTCGACGAGGAAGAGCAGCCCGTGGTCGTTGCGTAGGACGGGATCGACGCGGTAGTCGTCGACGAGGTCGCCGAGGTCGTAGAGCACGTTGCCCTCGACCCCGTGGAAGACGTGAGCGGACGTGCCCGCGACGAGCTCAGCGCCTGCCTCGCGCAGGACCTGCGCGGCCGCACGCACGTACGGCAGCGGCTCCGGCGTCATGTTCGGCCCCCAGTGCGGGCAGATGAGCGCCCCGGACGCGCGCTCGAGCAGCCAGTCGGGGACGCCCTCCTGGAGGTCGGCGTACGCGATCCCCGGCCGGTCGGGGCCGGCTGCAGCGCCGGCCTCGTGGTCGGCGAAGGCGACGATCGGCAGTCCGCGGAGGACGGCCGGAGCGCGTGCCTGCTCGACGTTCTCGCCCGCACCCGCCCAGCGGATCCCGGCCGCGCGCAGGTGTGCGAAGGTGTCCAGCAGAGCCTCGGGCCCGAAGTCGAGCGCGTGGTTGTTGGCGAGCGTGACGCAGTCGACGCCGAGGTGGACGAGCGTCTCGACCGCCTGCGGCGGCGCGCGGAAGTTGAACCATTTCGGCACCGGCTCGCCGCGTTCGGAGATGCAGCACTCGAGGTTGAGGACGAAGAGGTCCGCGGCGCGCGTGAGCTCGACGATCTCGTCGGCGACGAGCGACTGCGGCGGGCGCCGCTCGAGCGCCAGCGCGACGGCGCGGCCGAGCATCGTGTCGCCGGCAAGCGCCAGCCTCACGGGAACGCGTGCCGGCCGTGGAGGCGGACGAAGTTCGCTCCCGTGACCGACCGCACTCGCTGGAGGGCGCCGTCGCGCTTCTCGAAGAGGACGACGTCCTCCGCACCGCCCGGCCCGAGCGGCTGCACGAGCCGACCGCCTTCGGCGAGTTGCTCCGCCAGCGGGTCGGGGACGAGCGGGTACGCGGCCGCGACGAGGATCGCGTCGTACGGTGCGTGCTCGGGGAGGCCCTCGCTCCCGTCTCCGAGGACGACGTGGACGTTCCCGCGGCCGGCCAGCGCGGCATGTGCAGCCTCGGCGAGCTCTGGGAAGCGCTCGACGCTGAACACCTCGCGCGCCAGCTCTGCCAGCAACGCCGTCTGCCAGCCGTAGCCGGTGCCGATCTCGAGCACGCGCTCGTCACCCTCGAGCGCGAGCGCCTCGACCATCCGCGCGACGAGCGACGGCTGCGTCGTCACCTGCCCGTCCGGGATCGGGATCGGAGTGTCGACGTCGGCGAGCTCGACTGCCCCGGCGGGCACGAAATCGGCTCGCGGCACGGACGCGATCGCCGCCAGCACGCGCTCGTCCTGCACGCCCGCGTCGCGCGCCGCTGCCACCAGCGCGTCCATGGGGCCAGTATGCGCCCGTGCCCGCCTGGCCGCAGACACGCGAGGAGCTGATCAAGGAACAGCGGCGGCTGGGCGCGCTCGAGCCGGCGCCGTGGCGCTTCGAGCCGGGGGCGCGCATCGGCGGGGTCTTCGTCTGCTACGCGCGCGGCGAGAGCGGGCCGGGCCAGGCTGGTGACCGTGCCTGGGCGGCGGCGGACGACGTCGTCGTGCCGGGCCGGGCCGGCGCGGCCTACGAGCCAGGACTGCTCGCCCTCCGCGAGGGCGCCCTCCTGGAGGCCGCCGTGCGCGCGTTGGCGGGCCCGCCGGACATCCTCCTCGTCGACGCCACCGGCCGCGACCACCCACGCCGCGCCGGCCTTGCTCTCCACCTTGGCGCGGTCCTCGATCTCCCGACCGTCGGCGTCACGCACCGACAGCTCGTCGCCGAGGGCGAATGGCCCGCCGACGAGCGCGGCGCCCGCAGGCCGCTCCTCCTCGAGGGCGAGCTCGTCGGCTACTGGCTGCGAACCCGCGCGGGCACGCGTCCGCTCGCCGTCCACGCCGCATGGCGAACCAGCGCCGCAACAGCCGCGGAGATCGTCCTCTCGACCTCCCGAGCCCGTACCCCAGAACCGCTCCGTCGAGCTCGCCGCAGAGCCCGCGAGGCGCGAGGCCGCTAGAACGCGTTCACGACACCGGAGTCCAGGCGGGCAG
>JBKPFP010000017.1:0-5060 GCA_046744435.1 Actinomycetota bacterium
GGCATCACGTCCTTGAACGCGACGTTGGGAGCGATGCGGGCGGCGTGGAAGTCGATCGAATGTGGGATCGCCCCGCCGTTGGTCAGCGTCATCTCGACCGTCTGGCCCTCACGGACGTGAACGATCGGACCCGGCGCGCCGTGGCCGCCGAATGACCACGTGCTGTATCGCACGCCCGGCGCAACCTCGACGGTCATGTCCTTGAGCGTCATGTGAACCTTCGCGACGCTTCCCACCGGAACCGGCGGCAGCGTCGCCTCATAGGCCTTGTGTGCCTCCGCGAGCGCCTGAGCGTTCGCCGGGACGACGCCGGCGAAGCTGTTGAGCGGCAAAGCCGTGTTGTGGTCTGTCGCGTGGTCCTGCGTGGTAGGCGCGGACGCCGCCTGGGCAATGCCATCGCCGTCGCGCGATTCCCGCGCGTCCGCCCACATCATCAGAGCAAAGAATCCGACGACGGCGACCGCGATGCCGAGGAGCATCGAGGCGACCTTGAAGAATGCGTCGGAGTCACTCTCGATCGGCGCGCGGTGGCGGGTGCTAGCTGGGTGGGCTGACATCGAACGACTCTCCTTAGTTAGCGCTTTCAATCGAAGGTAGAGCGCGCGGGGTGAGGCTTCGTCGTGGGCATCCCCGGGTGGTTTTGCGGCCGACCCGCAGTCTTCGATGCGGGGATGCCGCAGTTCGCGCCGGAAGCGCCGCTTCATCGCTGGCAGCACGTCACCGGCTTGCCGCGAGTTAGCTTTCGTCGCGTGGAAGAATCCGAGCATCGCCTGCGCGCACTGCTCGCCGCGGGCATCGCCGTCACCTCGGAGCTCTCGCTCGACGCAGTGCTGCAACGGCTTGTTGAGACGGCTGCCGAGCTGACCGGCGCCCGCTACGCGGCGCTCGGTGTCATCGACCGCGCCGGCCAAGGCCTCGAGCGCTTCATCGTCACCGGAATCGATGCCGAGACGCAAGCTGCGATCGGCGACCTTCCGCGGGGTCGCGGCATCCTCGGTGTGCTGATCCGTGATGCGAAGCCGCTACGGCTAGAGGATCTAAGCAGCCACCCGAGCTCCGTCGGCTTCCCGTCACACCACCCGCCGATGAAGACGTTCCTCGGCGTCCCGATCCTGCTCCGCGGCGTCGCCTACGGCAACCTCTACTTGACCGAGAAGGCGGACAGAGCGGAGTTCACCGAGGAGGATGAGGAGCTGACGATGCTCCTCGCGGGCCAAGCGGCGGTCGCTGTCGAGAACGCCCGGCTGTACGAGGCGGCGACGCGGTGGTCGAAACAGCTCGAGTCGCTGAACGAGGTCTCGCTCGCAGTCGCCAGCGAGACCGACATCTCACGGGTGTTCGAGCTAGTTGCGAGCCGCCTGCGCGAGCTGGTCGGAGCACGACTCGTGGTGATCGCGCTCCGGCAGGGCGACGACGAGCTGCGCGTCGAGGCCGTGGCTGGAGACGAGAGCGAGAGCCTCGTTGGCCTCCGCGTCCCGAAGGCGGGCTCGAAGATGGGACGGATCCTCGAGCGTGGCCGCAGCGAGCGTGTCGACTCGATGATCGAGGATCTCGAGGTCGACCAAGACGCGGCTCGGCGCATGCAGGCGCGAACGGGTCTCTTCGTTCCGCTCCTCGTCCGCGGGCGTGCTATCGGTGTCATCTCGCTCCACGACAAGCTAGGAGGCGACCCTCGCTTCAGCGACGAGGACCAGCGTCTCACGGAGACGTTCGCGCCGCGTGTCGCCACCGCGGTCGACCTCTCCGAACGAGTTGCGCGCGACGCGCTTCGCCGCGTGATCAGCGCGCAGGAGCTCGAGCGGCGCCGGCTGGCGCGGGAGCTGCACGACGAGACCGGGCAAGCCCTCACCTCGATCCTGCTCGGCCTCAAGAGCATCGAAGAGGCTCGAGACGGAGGCGACGTTCATCAAGCGGCCGAGCAGCTGCGGGAGCTAGTCGTCGGCACCCTCCAGGATGTTCGCCGGCTCGCGGTCGAGCTCCGGCCGAAGGCCCTCGACGACTTCGGCCTCGTGCCGGCCCTGGAACGACTCGTCGAGAACTTCAGCGAGCAGACCGGGATGACTGTCCAGCTCGAGGCGAGGCTCGGGCCGGACCGTCTTTCCGGTGAGGTCGAGACCGCCCTCTACCGGATCACGCAGGAAGCGCTTACGAACATCGTCAAGCATGCGCGCGCGCAGCGTGTCAGCATCGTCCTCACCCGAAGGGACGGGTCTGCGACTGCGGTGATCGAAGACGACGGCCGCGGTATCGAGGACGCGGATCACACCGAGGGGCTGGGGCTTCTCGGCATGCGTGAGCGCCTCGAGCTGATCAACGGCAAACTGAGCATCGAGTCGAGCGAGGGAGCGGGAACGACGATCGTGGCCGAAGTTCCCATCACGTGAGCAGGAAGCAAAAGGAGACGGAGATCCTCATTGTCGACGACCACGCAGTCGTCCGCTCCGGGCTGCGGCTGCTGCTCGATGCCCAGGACGATATGAAAGTGGTCGGGGAGGCGGGCGACTTGCGAAACGCGGTCTTCGAGGCCAGGGCGCTCAAGCCCGACGTGATCCTCATGGACGTCGTCATGCCTGGCGCGAGCGGAATCGAGGCGACCGCCGCCGTGCTCAAGGAGGCTCCGGACGCCAAGGTGCTCGTGCTCTCCATGCAGGACGACCCGCGTTACGTCCGCGAGGCTTTCTCTGCAGGGGCGAGCGGCTACGTGCTCAAGGAAGCGGCGGACGCCGAGCTCGTCGACGCGGTACGGGAGGTCGCGCGCGGCGGCCGTTACGTGCACCCGGAGCTCGGCGCGAGACTCGTCGCCGCCGAGGCGGACGAACGGGCGAAGGTGGACGCCGATCCGCTCTCAGAGCGAGAGCGCGAGGTCCTGCGACTCCTCGCGCTCGGCCACACGAACCAGGAGATCGCGAAGATGCTCTACCTCTCGGTGCGCACGGTCGAGACGCACCGTGCGCACATCATGCAGAAACTGCGGCTCGAGACCCGCGCGGAGCTCGTGCGTCACGCGATCGACCAGGGCCTGCTGGAAGAGCCTGGCGCCTGAACCGCGCCGCCGCTCGGCCGTGAGCCTCAGGATTCGGGGCCGCGGACGATGACGACCGGGCAGCGAGCGTGATGTGCGACCTGCTGGCTGACTGAGCCGAGCAGGAGACCGCTGAATCCTCCGAGGCCCCGCGAGCCGACGACGACAAGGTCCACGAGGCGGGACCGAAAGCAGATCAGGGTCTTCTCGGACGGCCGATCGGGGTCTACGCCGATGGCTCCGTGCGGGCTGGCGGGCTCAATTGGATGTGGGCTCTGACCGGCAACGTCGCGCTCACGCTGGAATGGCCCGGACGCGACACCTCGCAAAGGAGGGAGGCTGATGAGACCGAGTGCCCAATCAATGAACGGCCGGCGCGTGACCGGGCCGATCGTTCGCGCCACACAGATCAAGAAGACCTACGACACCGGCAAGCTCGCGGTCAATGCGCTCCGCGGCGTCGACCTGACGCTCGAGCGCGGCGAGATGGTCGCGATCATGGGCCCGAGCGGCTGCGGAAAGACGACGCTCCTCAATTGCCTCTCCGGGCTCGATTCGATCGAGTCCGGCGAGATCGAGATCGAAGGCACGCTGCTCCAGGCGATGTCCGATCGCGAGCGCACCGACTACAGGGCGCGCCGCATGGGCTTCGTCTTCCAGTTCTACAACCTGATGCCCGTGCTGACGGCGGTCGAGAACGTCGAGCTGCCGCTGCTCGTGGCTCGCGTACCGAGCAAAGAGGCCCGGTCGAAGGCGCTGGACGCGCTGGAGCTTGTGGGCCTGCGCGGTCGCGCGTCGCATGTGCCCGACGAGCTGTCCGGCGGCGAGCGCCAGCGCGTGACGATCGCGCGCTCGCTCGTCAACGACCCTGCGATCGTCTGGGCCGACGAGCCGACGGGCGACCTCGACAGCGAGAAGGCTGACGAGATCGTCGAGCTCATGCGCCGCCTGAACATGGAGCGCGGCCTGACCTTCCTGATCGTCACGCACGACATCTCGGTCGGCCGCAAGGCCGACCGCATCATCCGCATGCTCGACGGCCAGATCGTCGAGGAGCAACGACTGGAGGTGCAACATGTACTCACGAGTCACGCTGCTTGAGATCGACACGGTCAGGATCGACCTCGAGGAGGCCGTTGCTCGCTTCCGTGAGGAGGTCGTCCCCGGACTGAAGGAACAGGACGGCTACGAGGGCTGTGTCGTCTTGACGACGCCGGAGGGCAAGGCGATCCTCATCACGTTCTGGGAGACCGAAGAGGCGGTCGAAGCCGCTGCCGCGTTCGCCGCGGGGGAGCTCGAGCGCTTCATGATGCTCTTCAAGTCACCGCCGGGGCGCGAGCACTACGAGGTTGCCTTCCTCGAGCTGCCGGAGGGTGCGGTGACATAGATGAACGAGCTTTTCGGCATCCCGATGGACACACTTCTCGTCGTCCTCGGCGTGGGGATCCTCGTCGCGCTCGGCGCGGTCCTACTCCTCGCGCTCCGTAATCCTCTGTTGTTCAAGCTTGGCGTCCGCAACGTGGGACGCCGGCGCTCTCGTTCCGCGCTCATCGTCCTCGGCCTGATGCTCGGCACGACGATCGTTGCCGCCGCCCTCGTCACCGGGGACACGATGAGTCACACGATCCGGTCGACCGCGACCCAGATGCTCGGCGAGACGGACGAGGTCATCACCGCGAAGGGTGCGACCGAAGACCTCTCCGGCGAGCTCGGCCAGGCGACCGGAACCGGTTACTTCGACCAAAGTGTCGTCTCGCGAGTCGACGCCGCGCTCGCCGACACGAACCTTGCCGACGGCGTCACCGGGGTGATCCAGGAGGTCGTTGCGGTGCAGGCCGTCGAGCAGCGCCAGACAGAGCCGACAGTCTCGCTCTTCGCACCCGACCCGGCGCGCGCGAAGGGCTTCGCGCCGATCCGCCGTGTCGGCGGCGGAGAGGTCTTGCTCAGCGACCTCGGCCGAGGCGAGGTCTACCTGAACGAGAAGGCCGCGGACGAGCTGCGCGTCTCCGCCGGCGGGCGCGTGCTCGTCTACCCGGGA
>JBKPFP010000192.1:0-7352 GCA_046744435.1 Actinomycetota bacterium
TTCGGCTCGTGGTCGGGGCGGCCGAGGCCGAGGTCGCCGGTGTCGTCGATGTACCACTGCGCCGCCTGCGCGGCGAGCTCGGCGCTCGCACCGGGTGCAGCCGCGTAGATCTTGTCGTTGATGTCCGTGATGTTCTCGACCAGGATCACGTGGTAGCCGAGGCTCGCGAGCCAGCGCCGCAGCCACAGCGAGATGACGAACGGACGCGCGTTCCCGACGTGGATGCGCTGGTAGACGGTCGGGCCGCAGAAGTACATCCGTACCGGGCCAGGCGGCGGCGGCAGCTCCTGCAGCTGCCTCGTATAGGTGTCATAGAGCCGCATCGACCCTCCGCAGCGCCTCGTCGCGCGGTAGCGCCGCGATCACCGCCCACAGCTCCGGCCCGCGCTCACGCCCCGTCAACGCGAGCCGCAGCGCCTTCAGGTCGCCGCCCACGGCCTTCAGCTCGCGGACGATCTCCTTCGCACCCGCGCCGTTCGCTCGGAGCTCCCGGAAGCGATCGAGGGTGGCGCGGGCCTCCTCGCCGAGCGAGACGGGCTCCGGCTCCTGCACGAGGTGGGCGTACTCGCGGGCCTCGTTCAGGTCGCGCGCGCCGCGCAGGGCGGGGACCAGCTCGACCGGCGCACCGACTCGCCAGGCCAGCTCCTCGTCGGACATGGCCGCGATCGCCTCGACCGCGAGGCGCCGAATCCGGGCCAGGTCGTAGTGGACGTCGTGCTTCGGCACGCCGAGCTCCTCGAGGTACGCGCGGACGGCCTCGGACGGGAGGCCCGCGTCGCGCAGCGAGGCGACGGTCGCGCCGAACTCGCGCTTCGACAGCTTGCGGCCGTCCTCGCCGAGGATCAGCCCGTGATGGATGTACTCCGGCGGCGCTCCGCCGAGCGCGATCGTCAGCTCCCGGTGCAGCGGCTCGTTCGCGCGGTGGTCGTTGCCGCGGACGACGTGCGTGATCCCGAAGTCGAGGTCGTCGACGACGCTCGCCAGGTGGTACGTGGCCGAGCCGTCCGGCCGGAGCAGCGTGATCCGGCCGAAGCGCTCGCCGCCCAGGCGCTCAGCGGCCGCGCGGTAGGCGTCCGGGCGCTCGCTCTGGCGCACCGGCCCCTCGTCCCAGGCGATCCCGAGCCACTCGAGGTCGTGGACCAGCGCCTGCTCGCCGCCCGGCACGTTTCGCGCCGCGTCCGTATCGTCGATCCGGAGCAGCATCCAGTCGCCCAGCCGCCGGTTGGCGACTGCGCTGAGCGCGTTCCCGACGTGGAGCGAGCCAGTCGGGCTGGGTGCGAAGCGGACTCTTTTCACCGAGCGTCCAGTCTAGAAGTCGAGCGAGTAGCCGACGTCGAGCGGGTTGGGCGGGAACGGCACCACCCGCGTCCGGCCGTTCTCGCGCCAGCCGCGCCGCTCGTAGAAGCGCCGTGCCCGCGCGTTCGCCTCCAGCACCCAGAGGTGGCAGCCGGACGAGCCGAGCACGCGCGCCTCGTCGAGCGCCCAATCGTGCAGAGCGTCCGCGACGCCCGTGCCCCACTGGTCAGGGACGACGTAGAGACCTTCCAGCCAGTCCGCGTGGACGCACGCCACCCCCACGGGCTCGTCGTCGACCTCGGCCACGACCACCCGCCGCGACGGGTCGGCGACCGCGGCCTCCCAGCGCGCGTGCACCGCCTCCTTCGGGAACGGATAGCGGTCCGGCGGGAAGATGTGCGCGAGGGCGGCGAGCGACGCGCGCTCCTGCAGCGCGGCCAGTAGGGTCGCCTCATCGGGCCCGGCGTCGCGCAGCGCGGTCATGGGTCGATCGTAGGTCGAGAGGAGGAGCGATGAGGATCGGCGTGCTGGGAACCGGGGCGGTCTAGGTGCAGCGGGAGCTGCTCGACTGGTTCGCGGAGCACGGGCGCGACCTGCCCTGGCGGCAGACGCGCGACCCGTACGCGGTGCTCGTCTCCGAGGTGATGCTCCAGCAGACGCAGGTCGCGCGCGTCGTCCCGCGCTACCGCGCCTGGCTCGGGCGCTGGCCCTCGGTCGAGTCGCTGGCCGCCGCGAGCGCGGCCGAGGTGATCCGCCAGTGGCAGGGACTCGGCTACAACCGGCGCGCGCTCAACCTCCACCGGGCCGCCCGCCGCATCGCCGCCGAGGGCTGGCCGGATGACCTGACCGAGCTGCCGGGGGTCGGGCGCTACACGGCCGACGCGGTCGGGCGCTTCGCACTCGAGTTGCCGGTGCTTCCCGTCGACACGAACGTACGCCGCGTGCTCGAGCGCACGCACGGCGACTTCGGGCCTGAATCGGCGCACGCGCTCATGGACCTCGGGGCGACGGTCTGCCTCGCGCGCGTCCCGCGCTGCGCCGCCTGCCCGCTCGCCGCGCGCTGCCCGTCGCGGGACCGGCGCTACGAGCCCGCCCGCAAGCAGTCGCGCTTCGAGGGCTCCTTCCGGCAGCGCCGGGCGCGGACGCTGCGGCTCGTCGCCGAGCGGCCGCGCCGCCTGACCCGGCTCGACCGCGAGGCCGTCGAGGCGCTCCGCAGCGACGGGCTCGTCGAGGTCCGCGGCAGATCCGTCCGGCTGGCGGAGAGCGATTTCAGCCTCTCTTAACTCGGCAACGAGCAAACTCCCAGCATGACCACAGTTCTCGTCGTCGACGACGAGCACACGATTCGCGAGGTCGTCGTCCGCAACCACGAGCGCGAGGGCTACCGCACGCTCGAGGCGGCCGACGGGAAGCGGGCCCGCGAGCTGCTCGAGGGCAACACGCCGGACCTCGTCGTCCTCGACCTGATGCTGCCCGGCACCGACGGCCTCGAGCTCTGCCGCTGGATCCGCTCGCGCTCGCAGCTGCCCGTGATCATGCTCACCGCCCGCGGCGAGGAGTCCGACCGCATCGTCGGCCTCGAGCTGGGCGCCGACGACTACGTGACGAAGCCCTTCTCACCTCGGGAGCTGGCGGCGCGCGTGCGGACCGTGCTGCGCCGCGCCGAGCCGGCCGTCCGCGAGAACGAGCGCGTCAGCTTCGACGGGCTCGTGCTCGACGGGCAATCGCGCGAGGTGACCCGGAAGGACGAGCCCGTGCGGCTGACCGCCAAGGAGTTCGACCTGCTCTGGTTCCTCGCCAGCCACCCGCGCCGCGTCTTCTCGCGCGACGACCTCATGCGCCGCATCTGGGGCTACTCGGCCGCGCTCGACACGGGCACGCTCACCGTCCACGTCCGCCGGCTGCGGGAGAAGCTCGAGGACGACCCCTCGCAGCCCCGCCACATCGAGACGGTGTGGGGGATCGGCTACCGGTTCTCGCCGTGATCGGGCTCGCGCTCGTCGTCGTCATCGCCACGCTCGGCGTCGGACTAGCGGTCGCGTTGCTCCTGCGCCGGCTGCCGACCGTTCGCCTGCAGCTCGTCGGTCTCGCCTTCCTGGCGGTTGTGCTGCCGCTGACCGCCGTCCTGCTCTCCGGCTGGGTCATGTTCCACATGGGCGACGACGTGAAGATCCTCGCCGTCGCAGCGGCCTCCGCATCGGCGGCGATCCTCGCCGCGCTGATGCTCGCGCGAGCCATCTCGCGTCGAATCGAGGCTCTGCGTGCCTCGTCGGCGGCCTTCGCCGGCGGTGACCTCGGGGCCCGGGCTCCCGAGCAGGGGCCGGCGGAGCTGGCCGACCTGGCGCGCTCGTTCAACACGATGGCGGAGAACCTCTCCCGGCTCTTCGACTCGCGTCGGGAACTGGTCGCCTGGGCGAGCCACGACCTCCGGACGCCGATCGCCGCGCTGCAGGCGATGCTCGAGGCCGTCGAGGACGGTCTCGCCGAGCCGACCCACTACCTGCCTGCGATGCAGGACCAGGTGCGCACGCTCGGCCGGCTCGTCGACGACCTCTTCGAGCTGGCCCGGATCGACGCCGGGGCGCTCACGCTCGAGCTGCGCGAGGCCGAGCTTGCCGCTCTCGTCCACTCCTGCGTGCAGGGGATCGAGGCCGAGGCACTTGCCCGCGGCGTGCGGCTCGAGACCCGCCTCTTCGCGGGCGCGAAGGCCCGCTGCGAGCCGGAGAAGGTCGAGCGCGTCCTCTACAACCTGCTCACGAATGCGCTCCGCCACACGCCGTCCGACGGCTCGATCGCGGTCCACGTCGAGCACCGGCGGGAGACGGTGCTCGTGTCCGTCGAGGACTCGGGCGACGGCATCGCCCCCGAGGACGCGCCGCGTATCTTCGAGCGCTTCTGGCGAGGCGACCCGAGTGCAACGCCCGGATCCGGCCTCGGCCTGGCAATCGCACGCGGGCTCGTCGAGGCCCACGGAGGGCGGATCTGGGCCGAACGGCGACCGGAAGGCGGCACTCGTGTCTCCTTCACGCTCCAGGCCGCCGCCTAGACGCCGTGCACCATCCAGACGTTCGGCTCCACGTACAGCCCTTGGTCGCGTTCGCGGTCGATCTCGATGGGCACCAGCGCACCGGGTACGACGTACGTGCCGGTCTCGGGAAGCTGCATCTTGGTCCACTCCTCCCACTCGGCGACCGAGCCGGGAATCCTCATCGACCGCGGAGCGACCTTGACGATCTCGGCTCCGAGCCGCTCGTGCGTCCTCAACCACGGGTCGAGGTGGGCCCCGTCGGGCCGCCGCCACTCGATATAGCGGTCGATGGGCGCCAGCGGATACCGATGCTTCAGGCTCGGCCGCACAGGCGCGATCAGCTTGTCGAGGCCGTGCTCACGTCCGAGCTCGCCCATCCGCCGGATCATCCGGCCGCTCAGCCCCTCTCCCCGCCGGCTCGGGGCGACCATGATCTGGAGCGCGCAGAGGACGTTCGGGGCCGGCCCGCCGCTGTCGGCGAAACGCGCCTCGACGACCGCGTCGATCCCGCCGTCCGGGAGGGTGACGGTGTCGCCGTCCCACGCAGCCGGAATGGCGTTTCCCTGGCCGACGACCTCGTCGCGGTCGTCGTCCCAGGCGTAGAACTGGAGCTCCGGGGATTCGCGGATGCCACGCAGGAAGAGCCGGTTGAGGACCGGGTCGTGGTACATGAACTCGGGCCAGATGTCGTCGAGCAGGGGCGCGCCGCGCAGGTCCGGGCGCTCGGCGTCGGTGGGAAAGCGGAGTGCCATCTCAGCTCGAGCGTCGAAGTAGGGCGACGGCCTGTGCCGCCAGCCCCTCCCCGCGGCCGGTGAAGCCGAGCTCGTCGGTCGTCGTCGCGCGAACCGTGACCCGGTCGAGGTCGACGCCCATCGCCCCGGCGAGCCGGGCGCCCATCGCGATGCGGACCTCCGCGATCCGGGGGCGCTCGCCGATCAGGACGCAGTCGGCGTTGACGAGCTCGAAGCCAGCCTGGCGCACGACCTCGTACGTGCGCTGGAGCAGGCGGATCGACGAGGCGTCCCGCCACTGCGGGTCAGCCGAGGGGAAGAGCTCGCCGATGTCGCCCTTGCCGGCGGCGCCGAGGACGGCGTCGATGAGCGCGTGCGCGACGACGTCGCCGTCGGAGTGGCCGGCCAGGCCCGGCTCGCCCGGGAAGTCGACCCCGGCGAGCACGAGCGGGATCCCGTCCGCGAATCGGTGCGCGTCGACGCCGAGACCGACGCGGAGCTCGCTCACCCGAGCGGCTCCTGGCGCGCCCGGCGCCCGTCGAAGACCGTGACGGTGTCGTAGCCCGCCTCTTGCGCGTGCTCGATCGCGCGGTCGAGATCGCGACCGACGTTCTGCGGGACGTGGGCGTCCGATGCGAGCGTGATCGGTAGCCCCTGTTCGCGCCCGGCCTCGAGCAGCCCTGGGCTCGGATAGAGCTTCCCGTGCGGCTTGTGCAGGCCTGCGCTCGAGACCTCGAGGCAGACGTCGTCCAGCGACGCCGCCAGTCCGCTCCAGTCCCACTCGAGCTCCGGCCCGTGGAACTTGATCAGGTCGGGGTGACCGAGGATGTCGGCTCGCCTGGACGCGTCCACGAGCCAGTCGTAGTACCTGCGCCAGGCCTCCTCCGGGCCGACCTCGCCGACGAGGCCCGGCTGCTGGTCGATCGCGAGCCCGTCGACGAAGTGGATGGAGCCGATCCGGTAGTCCCACGGATACGGCTCGAGGATCTCGTCCATCTCGTCAGCCCGGTCCGGCTGGTGGTCGACCTCGAGCCCGAGCTTGACCGGATAGCCGCGGCGCTTCGCCTCGACGACTGCGTCGACGTACGTGTCGAGGTCGTAGCGGCAGCGCTCGAGCTGGTACGGCAGCGACCAGAGCGGCTTTGTCTGCTCGAAGTAGTAGACATGCTCGGAGAAGCCGATCTCGTCGACGCCGCGCTCGGCGGCCGTCTCGACGAAGCGCTCGACGGCTTCGACCGAGTGGTCGATCGACTCGTCCGGGGCGCGAAGGTGCATGTGGTAGTCGAGGATCACAGCCAGCCGGCGACGAGCTCGAGATCGGCCGGCTCGGTCACCTTCAGCAGCCGCCTGTCGCCCAGGACGAAGCGCACGCGGCCGCCGCCGGCTTCGACGAGCGCGGCGCAATCGCTCGCGTCCCCGTCCGCGAGCGCCCGCCGCAGGATGTCGGCCAGGAAGCCCTGCGGCGTCTGGGCGACGACGAGCCCCTCGCGGTCGACAGTCTCGGCGACGGCCTCGCCGTCCACACGCTTGAGGGTGTCTGACACCGGCAGTCCGGGAACGGCGCCGTCCCAGCCGTCACCAACGGCGGTCAGCACCCGCTCGACGACTTCGTCCGTCACGAGCGGCCGGGCGGCGTCGTGGACGAGGACGATCGTCGCCTCCCCGGGCACCTCCGCCAACGCATTGCGCACGGACTCGGTGCGGGTAGCACCGCCCGTGACCGTCTCCGCCACCTTGCCCGCCGCGACTTCCTCGGCGACGAGGATGCACGGCTCCTCCCAGCCTGGCGGGGCGGCGACGACGATGCCCTCGATCCACTCGGAGCCGTCGAGACGCTCGAGGCTCTCCGCGATCAGCGGCCGGTTGTTGAGCGAGGCGAATGCCTTCGGCCGGTCCAGCCCCAGCCGCTCGCCGGTGCCCGCCGCAGCCAGGATCGCCCAGACGCTCATGGGCGATCGAGCGTACTACGCCTTCGCTGCGACCTTCTGCTTGCTACCGCGCTTGGAAGTGCCGACGCCGGCGAGGATGTCGTCCAGCCACTCGGCCGCCTCCTCCTCGTCCATGCCCTTCGCATACATGAGCTCGGAGACGAGGATCTTCTTGGCCTTGACGAACATCTGCTTCTCGCCGGTGGAGAGGCCCTTCTCGTGGTCGCGGAGCGAGAGGTTCCGGACGACCTCGGCGAGCTCGAAGATGTCGCCGGTCTTGATCTTGTCGCGGTTGTGCTTGAAGCGGCGGTTCCAGTTCTTCGGCATCGCCGTGCCGCCGCCGGTCAGCGCCTTCAGGACCTGCTCGAC
>JBKPFP010000339.1:0-2165 GCA_046744435.1 Actinomycetota bacterium
CCTGTCGACGGCGAGGCCCTCGAACTGGTGGAAGATCGGATAGCGGGTCGCGGTGATCGCGTCACGACGGTAGACACGGCCAATGGAGACCATGTAGATCGGGGGTTGCTTCTCCTCGAGCGTGTGGATCTGCGACGGCGACGTCTCCGTGCGCAGGACGTGCTCGCCGTCGAAGAAGAACGTGTCTCGATGCGAGCGGCTCGGATGGGTCGGGGCGAACGCGAGCTTGTCGAAGTTGAACTCGACCGTCTCCACCTCGCGGTCGTCGCGGACCTCGTAGCCGAGGCCGAGGAAGGAGTCCTCGACGATCCGGCGCACCTGCGTGATCGGGTGCAGCGCGCCGAGCGGGAGCTGCTCGCCGGGCAGCGTGACGTCGACGACGTCCTCGGTGAGCGAGCGGTCGAGCTCGGCCCGCTCGAGGCCGCCTTGCCGTTCCTCGACGGCGGTCTCGATCGCCTCGCGCGCCGCGTTCAGGGCCATCCCCGTCTCGCGGTCGCGGACCTGGCGCAGGGCCTGCTTCAGCTCGCTCCGGCGGCCGAGGTAGCGGACGCGCAACTCGTCGAGCTCGTCCGGCGTCGATGCGGCCTCGATCGCGCTCAGGGCTTCGCTGCGAAGCGCCTCGGCGTCCACCGGGCCGACTGTACCGCCTGGCTCAGCCATTCAGGCCCCGGCTCGCTCGTGAGGATCGGCTGCGCGTCAGCGCCCGTCCCCGGCGAACCGGGGCCCGGGAAAGAAAGAACGTGCGCGCGTTACAGCCATCACATACAAGATACCGCGAGAATGGGCCGATGAGCGACTACGACGTCTTCGCGAAGGACTACGACGAGTGGGCGAAGGCGATGACGGAGGACGTTGCGTTCTACGTCGACCTCGCGCGGGAGGCAGACGGGCCGGTCGTCGAGCTCGCCGTCGGCACCGGGCGCGTCGCGATTCCCGTTGCACGGGAGACCGGCAAGCGCGTGCTCGGCTTCGATCTCTCGCCGGCGATGCTGGCGATCGCGCGCGAGCGGGTCGCCGAGGCGGGTGTCGACGTCGAGGTGCACGAGGCGGACATGCGTGACTTCGCGCTCGACGAGCCGGCCGCGCTCGTCTACTGCCCCTTCCGCGCGCTGTACCACCTGTCGAACTGGGCCGATCGGCGACGCGTGTTCGAGCGCGTCGCGGCTGCCCTCCGGCCGGGCGGGCGCTTTGCCTGGAACACGTTCGTCTTCGATCCACTCATTGCCGCAGAGCTCTCGGGGCGGCTGCGCCTGCGCCCGGACAGCTCGATCTGGGAGTACACCGAGTACGACCCGACGGAGGCGCGCATCGATATCAGAGCCTGGGTCGGCCGGCCCGGTGTCGACGAGCGCAAGCTCAAGCTGTGGTGGGTGAACCGCTCCGAGTGGGAGGGGCTGATCGACGTCGCCGGCCTCGAGGTCGAGGCGCTCTACGGCTGGTTCGACCGGCGGCCCTTCGACAAGGACAGCCGCGAGTTCGTCTGGGTCGCCCGCAAGCCGGGATGAGCGCCTCGCCGTACGACGCGATCGCTGCGCTCTACGACCCGTGGAGCCGGAGCGTGACCGAGGACGTCGGCTTCTACGTCGCCGAGGCGCGCAAGGCCGGCGGGCCCGTGGTCGAGCTAGGCGTGGGCACCGGCCGGATCGCGGTTCCGATCGCGGCGACCGGGGTGCGCGTGATCGGCGTCGACTCCTCTGCGGCCATGCTCGAGGCGTGCAGGAGCCGCGCCCGCGCGGCCGGCGTCGAGGAGCGGCTCGACCTGCGGCTCGGCGACCTGCGCGATCCGCCAGTGACGGCGCTCGACGGCGTCGAAGCGGTGCTCTGTCCATTCCGTTCCTACCTCCACCTGCGCGACGACACGGCTCGCCTGGAGGCTCTGGGCGCAGCGCGCGCGCTCCTGCCGCCCGGAGGACGGCTCGTCTTCGACGTCTTCGCCCCGAAGGCGGACGACATCGCCGGTACCAACGGCCGCTGGCTCGAGCGCGAGCCCGGGATCTTCGAGCGGGCAGACTGGGACGAGGATGCACGCACGCTCACGCTGTCCGTCCGGGACGACTCGCAGCAGGCCACGATGCTGCTGGCCTGGATCTCCGCGGACGAGTGGCTGCAGCTGCTCGAGGCCGCGGGCTTCGAGGTCGAGGGCTGCTACGCCTGGTTCGACCGCA
>JBKPFP010000397.1:0-4254 GCA_046744435.1 Actinomycetota bacterium
CAGCACTTCGGCTCGATCGACCGGCTGGCTGCGGCCACCCAGGAGGAGATCCAGGAGGTCGAGGGCATCGGCCCCGACCGTGCCGAGGCGATCGCCGAGTGGTTCTCGGACGAGGAGAACCGCAAGCTCGTCGAGGAGCTAGGGGAGCTCGGTCTGCGTTTCGAGACGGGCGAGGAGCTGAAGCCGGTCGAAGGCCCGCTGTCGGGTCAGACGTACGTGATCACTGGGACGCTCGAGTCGTACACGCGCGAGGAGGCGGCGGCCGCGCTCGAGGCGAAGGGGGCGAAGGTCTCCAACTCGGTCTCGAAGAAGACCGCGGGTGTGATCGTGGGCGAGGAGCCGGGCTCGAAGCTACAGAAGGCTCAGCGCGCCGGCGTGCCGGTCTTGTCCGAAAAGGACCTGCAAAAGCTGCTCAGTTAGCGGCGAGCACCGCCGCGAAACGGTCCTGCGCCCGGCGCGCCCAGAGCGTCGCCACCGGATAGCCGTTCTGGAGGATCGCGAACACGTAGCGGCGCTTCACGTAGCCCGAGAGCGCCGACGCCTCGCGCGTCGTGCCCGTCTTCGCGAGGACGCGCCCGGCGGCCACCGAGCCCCGCATCCGGCTGCGGAGCGTCCCGTTCCGGCCCGCGACGGGCAGCGCCGAGAGCAAAACCTCGCGCAAGGCTGGATCGTCGTACCCCGCCCGCAGGAGCCCGACGAGCGCGCTGGCGGTCAGCCGGTTCAGCCGCGAGAGCCCGGAGCCGTCGACGATCCGCACGCCGCCGATCGGGATCTGCTGCTCGGCGAGGATCGTGCGCACGACCGCGGAGCCGGCGGCGGTCGTCCCCTGGTCGCTCAGCTGCGTGCCGAGCTGCTTGAGCAGGATCTCGGCCGTGAAGTTGTCGCTCTCGCGGTTCATGTAGCGCAGGATCGCGTTCAGCGGCACGGAGGAGACGCTGGCGAGCGGGAGCGCATCGTCGGCCGCTCTCCCGACCAACGTGCGCCCGGCGACGGAGATCCCGGCAGCGCGAAGCGCCGCGCGGAACGTGAGCGCTGCGGCTAGCGCCGGCTCGCGCGTGATGCGCCCGTGGTAGCGGGCGCGGTCGACGGTGAGCGCGGACAGCGGCGGCGACTCGTTGATGAAGAAATACGGCTTCCAGCCCGGCGCGGTCCGCCGCGCGTCGAAGAACGTCTCGTCGCCGACCAGCCGGCCGGAGATGCGCGTGATGCCCTGCGCGCGTAGCTCGGCGGCGAGCGCATGGAGGTTCAGCGTCGAGAGGGTTGGGTCGCCGTAGCCCTTGAGGACGAGGTCGCCGCGCCAGATCGTCCCGACGAGCTCCCCCTCCCCGAGCACGGCCGTGTCGAAGCGGTGCGCCGGCCCGAAGGCGAGGAGCGCGGCGTACGTGACGGCCAGCTTCTCGTTCGACGCCGGGATCAGCGGCTGCTGGAAGTTGTGGGCGAAGACGGTCTGGCCCGTCGTGAGGTCGACGGCGAGCGCGCCCGACCTCGACGGCGAGACGTGTGGCACTCGGAGAGCCTGGGCGAGCTGGCGAGCGAGCGGCGTCGCCGGCGCAGCCGGCGCCGCGGGTGCCGACACGAAGACGAGGACGAGGGCCGCGAGAGTCGGGCCGAGGCGCTTCCGCATCGCGGCATGTGTATCGAGGCGGGCGGAGCGCGTCAAGAGAGTCGCGTCAAGGGAGTCCTAGGTCCGGGCGAGTCGAAAGATGGGCCGTCCGGCCCATAGGCGACGGCTGCGGCGCGGCTCATAATCGCTTCGATCACGTGCCGCATCAGCTCGACACCGTCATCGAGCGCATCCACACCCTGCTTGCCGCTCCCCAGGAAGGTCCCGGCGCCCCCGCGCGCGGCCTGCTCGAGTCGACCCTGACGGAGGGCTATGCGGTCGCGCTCGAGCTCGACGGCGAGCGCATGCGGCTCGAGCGCCGCATCGAGCAGCTGACTGCGAAGCTCGCCGAAGGTGGCCTCAACCGCCCGAAGGAGCTCCGCAAGCTGATCACGCGCCTCGACGCCGTCGAGGAAGACCTCGCCGAGCTGCGCGGCCTGCTCGCGAAGCTCCGTAGCCGCGCCGCGAGAGCCGCTTAGTTAGGTCCCGGCCCACGGGGCCGGGACTCGCCGAAAGTGCGTTGTACTTTCGGCGACTAAAAGCTCGACTCGGTTGATGCGTGCGCCCTGACGCGCGTGTAGCTGTGACGCCGACCTGGATACCGACTGAGCCAGTTGACCTTGCCGCGCTGCCCGACCCGCGATCCGACGACGCTTGTTAGACGATCCCGCTTCGCACCGCGTACACCGCGGCCTGGATGCGGTTCTCGATCTGCAGCTTCATGAGGATGTTCGAGATGTGGTTCTTGACCGTCTTCGGGCTGATGTGCAGCGCCTCGGCGATCTCGGCGTTGTCCTTGCCGTTCGCGATCAGGCGGAGCACGTCGAGCTCGCGGTCGGAGAGCTCGGAGCGGATCGTCTCGGCGCCCTGGTCGAGCGTGACCGCCCGCATCCGCTGCAGCACCTTCGAGGCGATCGGCGGCGAGATCAGCGACTCGCCGATCGCGGCCGCGTTGATCCCGCGCATCAGCTCCTCGATCGACGAGTCCTTGACGAGGTAGCCACAGGCCCCGGCGACGATCGCGTCCATCACGTCCTCGTCCTGGTCCGAGATCGTCAGCACGACGACCCGCGTCAGCGGCGCAATCCCGCTGATCTCGCGTGTCGCCTCGACGCCGGTCATGCCCGGCATGTTCAGGTCCATGACGACGACGTCTGGGGCGATCTCGCGGACGATCTTGATCGCGTCCGAGCCGCTGGCCGCCTCGCCGACGACCTGCACGCCCTGCTCCTCGAGCAAGTTGCGCAGGCCCGTGCGGAACAAGTCGTGGTCGTCCACGAGCAGGACCCGCAGCGTGTCGCTCTCGACCTTGGGGCTCACCGCATCGGCTCCCTCTGCGCTTTGGCGGGAAATTCCGCCTTCGTTGGCCGTGTCCTCTAGCGCAGACTAATCGTTACGGAGCGCGTGCCCCACGAGAGCGCTTCGGCTCTCGTCGGAAACCACAGGTCGATGCGGGCTCCGACGACCGCGCCGCCGGTGTCGGCGGCCACTCCCTCGCCGTAGCCTGGGATCGCCATCCGCGTCCCGAGCGGGATCACGCTCGGGTCGACGGCGATGACGCCCCAGCCGACCGAGACGCCGCTCGACGTCCTGCCCTGGAGCGAGTAGCCCGTCGCGGTCACGGTCAGCGAGCGTCCACCGGCCGAGGGAGCCGAGGTCAGAGCGGTGCCGGCCGGAGCAGCGGCAGCCTCCGCCGCCGCGAGCCCGCGGGCCCGGGAGTCGAGCGACAAGGCCCGCGCCGAGTTCTGGTGGCGCTCGGCCGCGAGCCGGGCCACCAATGCGTGGCGCTCGCGAATCGCGATGTCGAGCGCTGCCGCGGTCGCCGCGGCGGCCTCCTCAGCCCGTCGCGCCTCGGCCTCGCGCTCCGCCAGGGCCCGCGTCAGCGCCAGCAGTCGCTCGCGCGCCGTCTTCGCGGCCGCGACGAAGTGCTCGTCCTGGCCCGCGACCCGGTCGAGGCCGTCGAGCCGCTCGATCGCCTCGCCGATCGACCTCGATTCCAGGAGGACGGCGAGCGGGTCGCTGTCACCTTCCTGGTAGAGGGCGCGGAGCCGCATCGCGAGCCGCTCGCGCGAGATCCGGAGGCCTCGCCTGGCGACGCCGAGCTGGAGCTGCGCCTCCGCCCGCTGCCTCGAGATCGTCCGCCTGCGCGCCTGGAAACGGGTCAGCGCCGCACGCGTCTGCTCCAGGCGCGTGTCGAGCGAGACGGCGCTCAGCCAGGCTGCGCGCGCCTGCCGGCCGAGGCTTCCGTTCTCGGCGCGGAGGGCCTGGGCGTGCTCGCGCAGGCTGGACGGCGAATCTGCACTGCGGGCCGCCTGGAGCGGCAGGCCCGCGAGAGATCCGACCAGCGCAAAGGCGAGCAGCCCCCGACGGGCCAGGCCTCGCTCTCCCACGGCGCGGAACCGTAACACAGGGGCTCTCTCCGGCACAGGGGCTCTCTCCGGCCGCCTCCGGGTCTTGTGCCACCGGCGCGTGAGGCGCCATTTGGCTTCAAAAACCGTTTGCGGTCGTCCGCGACCCCTGTTAGGGTGCCGTGCTCGTGACGTACCGGCCCCCCTCCGGTGCGCCTGGACTGGCCGTCAGGGACGCCTCTCGCCCGGGTCTCAAACGGCAGGCGCTGTTGGTTTTGATCGGCCTTGCGGCTCTGATCGCCG
>JBKPFP010000430.1:0-3420 GCA_046744435.1 Actinomycetota bacterium
AACCAACACCCGCACCGACGCAGACGCAACGAATGACATCGCCGTCGCGAACATGAGCCTCGGCTTCTTCGGTGCCCAGGTCGGCGATGACGGGAACTGCGGGCTCACGAAC
Organism: Actinomycetota bacterium; assembly: GCA_046744435.1. Classification (GTDB taxonomy): domain Bacteria; phylum Actinomycetota; class Thermoleophilia; order Gaiellales; family Gaiellaceae; genus VAXT01. The sequence continues at coordinate 113 of JBKPFP010000430.1, forward strand.
CATGACGCCCTCCATCTCGCGATCTGCAATTCGGTCGCCGCCGGCGTGAGCTGGGTCGTGGCAGCCGGCAATTCGGCGGGCGACTTCCAGCGCCTTGTTCCCGCCAGCTACGGCGAGGTGCTGACGGTGACCGCGATGGCGGACTTCAACGGCCAGCCTGGAGGTGGAGCCGCTCCCACCTGTCGGCCCGACACCGACGACGCCTTTGCCAGCTTCAGCAGCTTCGCGACACTCGCTGCCGACCAAGCGCACACGATTGCCGCGCCCGGACGCTGCATCCTCTCGACCGCTGCGCCGAATTCGCTGATCTGGGGCGGGTCGAAGGCCCCCCTCTACGGCGTGCTCTCCGGGACGAGCATGGCGGCGCCGCACATCGCGGGCACGGTCGCGCTCTGCATCTACTCCGGAGCTTGCGCCGGGCTGACGCCGGCGCAGATCGTGCAGAAGATCCGGAGCGACGCGGCGGCCTACAACACCGCGCATCCAAGCTACGGATTTACCGGCGATCCACTCCACCCGGTGAGCGGGAAGTACTACGGCTTCCTACTTCGGGCGGCGCTCTACTGAACGATTCCCCACCGTTGGAGGGCCGCCGGGCCGGGCGGCCCTCCACTTCCGCAAGGGTAGTCGCGAAATTCGGTCTTGCCTGCAAAGCGGACGATTCGTGATGTCCGGCCGAGTTTGTGCACCCCACGGGCGGGTAATGCGTCTGCGATGGCCGCTTGGCCGCGACGCTCTCGAGGCGTCCTCGCGGCGCTTCTCCTGTTCGCGCTTGCCGCGATCGTGGGGGCAGGCGTGCTCGGTTGGGCGATCGGCCAAGCGGGCGAGGAAGAGGCGGCGACCGTGACGACGACGGTGGCCCGCGGCACGTCGACCGAGCCGCCCGGAGAGCGGCCGGCAGGAGCGGCGCGGAGGGGCAGGGAGGCCTACCTGGCCGCGGGCTGTGGGGCCTGTCATGGTCAGAACGCCGAGGGGACCGACGTCGCGCCCTCGCTCGCCGGCCACACCGCTGAGCAGGTGCGGCAGCAGGTGCGGAGCCCGCTCGCGCAGATGCCCGCCTACCCGGTCGAGCAGCTGTCCGCCACCTCGAGGCGATCGCCGGCTACATCGCCGGCTTGAAGCGGGCGGCGGAGCACATGGAGCCGGTCAGGCTCTCCGAGGTCCTCGCCGTCCACCACTGGATGGCGATCGGTGCGATCGCGGCGGGCGACAGGGGCGACGCCCTCCACCACGTCGGGCACATCATCGAGGCGGTGACGGGCGAGCACCTGGAGGCGATGAGAGAGGCGCGGAGGCTGCTGCGCGCGGGCGAGCTGCACGAGGCCGAGCACCTGATCGAGGAGATGCTCGCCGGCAGGGCAAAGCCGGAGCTCAGCCGGGAACGGCTGAGCCTGCGCCTCGCCCTCACCGCGGTCGACCAGCGCGATCGCGAGGAGGCGATCCACCAGATCCGCCACTTCCTCGAGTTCGCGAAGGGAGCAGACCGGCGCAAAGGCGAGGCTGTGCTTGCCCACCTCCGCGGGGGTGACCTCCACGAGGCCGAGCACGGAATCGCCGACCTCCTCGGCATCGAACGCGAGTAGGCCGTCTGCGCGACCCAGCCAAGCTCACCGTGACGATTCTTGCGCCCTCCAGCGGCTTCTGGTATTCGCGCGCGCACGTGAACTAGCAAAACGTAACGGCGGTTCTTTCGGACACGGTTCCATCGCTTCTGATATTCGCGCGCGCGCCAAACTAGTAAGAAGGTGAGCGCGACCGAACAGGCACAGCGGGCGCGAACCACCCGAGCCCGGTCACACGGCGCACGGCGCCAACCTCGTTCGAACCTGGAATCGGAGTCTTGATACCCGTCCAGGAGTCGCTAGCGGAGCAGCGTCATCTCTAGCTCGCTCAGCGCCGGCGTCAGACCACGGTCACCTTTGATCGCGACGAGCACCTTGAACAGCTCGCTCCGCATCTCCTCAGTGACGTCAACGGCAGGCCTCTCGCCGCTCTCGGCGCGCCGGATCGCGGCGCTAATCGCAGAGCGAAGCTCATCCGCCGCCAGTGTTCGTTGGACGAGGCGCCCGCGAACGTCGAGCGCGTCATCGACAGTGACTGGCTGCGACCGTCCGTCGACCCGGAAGATGATCTCGCTCACTCGCGAGAAGCTAGCCCAGCTAGCGCCAGCGCGGAGCTCCGCTCGAACCAGCGGGTCGACGAAGCGGGAAACGCTCGGTCGAGCCGGAAGTCAGGGCGCGGTTTGCGTAGGTGGAACTAGCGCCAGTCGAATGCCGCGGTGCGCTCGCGTCCCAGATCGCTGAAGCGGATCGAGCGCAGACGGAGCCGTAGCTGGTGGCGATGCCCGAACGCCCAGAGGAGACCGTCGCGTCGGCTCGTCAAGGGCGCGAAACTGGCTGCATCCGTTGGAGAAGTCAATCGCGAGGGGCGACCACTGGTGCCGCTCCCAATGCTCGTGGAGCGCTCTGAACGGTCGCGGCCCTTCCGCGAACTCCTGGATCTGCGCGTCCCCCGGTCAAAGCGCATGCAACAGCACCTAACCGTGCGCCGGCCAACGCAGCGCGGCCCGATGCTCGGGACACAAGCAACTCGGTCGGCCTCCGCTCCAGCTCCCGACGACGGCGAGCGAGGCACCCACGCTCACTCCGGCGCACAAACCGGAGAGAATTGCTCGCGATGGCGAACTCGGAGGCAGGCTGGTCGGAGCGGCGACGAGCTCGCCCGGTGCGGCGTTCGAGTGGTCGCGTCGTCTCGGCGCTCTTCTTCTTCCCCCGTGGCGGCTCGGCGCAGGTCGCGCGCTCGCTCGCGCGCGCGCTGCCGGCCGCGGGCTGGCGGGTGACGCTGGCCGCGGGCTCGCTCGGGCGGTGGGGGGAGCCGACCCACGCGGCGAGCTTCTTCGCCGGCGTCGACGTCCATCCGCTCGAGTACTCGCCCGCGCTCGCGCGCGCGGAGCCGCTGGGTGCGCCGGTTCCCTTCCCACCGTCCTACGAGGACCGCCCGGGTGCGCCCGATCGCGTCTTTGCCGCCGTCGACGATGCCCGTTATGAGCGGCTCGTCGCTGCCTGGATCGAGCTGCTCGCGCGCGCCGGTGCCGGCAGCGCCGACCTGCTCCATCTGCACCACCTGACGCCGGCGAACGAGGCCGCCGCGCGCGCTTTCCCCTCGCTGCCGGTGCTGGGCCAGCTGCACGGGACCGAGCTCGCGATGCTGCGCGTGATCGCGGCGGGAGCGCCGCCGGGCTGGCGTTACGTCCAGGCTTGGGGCCGGCGGCTGCGGGCGTGGGCGCGGCGCTGCGCCCTGCTGGTGGT
>JBKPFP010000283.1:0-4179 GCA_046744435.1 Actinomycetota bacterium
AGCGCCGCCTTTGAGGGGGTGGTGGCCACAACCCGCCGCCCTTAGACGTCGAGCTCGAGGCCGTCGCGGGCGAGCTCGTAGCCGTCCGGCTCCGGAAGCTCCTCGGGGCGGTGCGTCAGCAGTAGGCGCTTCGCCTTCGACGCCTGGAAGGCGTCGATTGCCTCGTCGGCCGAGAGGTGGCCGCGCGGCTCGCCGTCGAGCTCTCCCCGTTCGAGCGTCGCTTCGCAGATAAACAGGTCGACGCCTCCCGCGAGCTCGACCAGCCGGTCGCTGGGCCCCGAGTCGCCCGAGTACGCGAGCGTGCGATCGCTGTTCGTGACCCGGAAGCCGAACGTCTGCACCGTGTAGTGAGGAAGGCGCGCCGGCGTCAGCTCGAACCCCCCGGCCCCGAAGGGCTCGCCTTCGACGTACTCGCGGAGGTCGAACGAGCGGTAGAACATGTCCGGCGTGCCGAAGCGAGTCCCGAAGGCTGCGAGCTCCTCGCGACCGCCGGGCGGAAGCCATAGCTCCGGGGGCTTGGACTCGCGGCCGAGGCCCCACATGGTCCCCCACACCCAGGGCACGAGGTCGCCCCAGTGGTCGAGGTGGAAATGCGTGATCGCGATCGCGTCCACCCTCGGCCACCCGTTTTCGCTGAACCCGTTGCGAAGGCGAGCAAGGACACCGGGCCCGCAATCGAGCAGCAGGCGCCGCGACCCCTCGAGCAGGTATCCGGATTGCGCTCCGCCGGGGTTGGGCCAGGCGGGGGAGCACCCAACGACAGTGAGCTTCATCGACACTCGGTCCTCACAGACTAGACGGCGGTAGTGATTTCAATCTTCCCCTATGGGGGGTTCCTATACTCCGCCTCATGGCTGGGAAGATCCGGGTCGTGATCGCCAAGCCTGGTCTGGACGGGCACGATCGCGGCGCGAAGATCATCGCGCGCGCCCTGCGGGATGCGGGTATGGAGGTCATCTACACCGGGCTCCACCAGACGCCTGAGCAGATCGTCGAGACCGCGATCCAGGAGGACGCCGACGCGGTCGGGATCTCGATCCTGTCCGGGGCGCACATGACGCTCGTCCCGCGCATCCTCGAAGGGCTCAAGGAGAATGACGCCGAGGACGTGCTCGTCGTCCTAGGTGGCACGATCCCGGACGAGGACTCGGAGGAGCTGAAGAGGCTGGGCGTGGCCGAGGTGTTCACGCCGGGGGCACCTACGGGGGAGATCGTCCGATTCCTCCAAGAGCGAGTGCCCGCGGCCTCGTGATCGACCTCGCCCGCGAGGACGGGGTCGCCGTCCTCACCGTCAATCGCCCCGATGCGCTCAACGCGCTCGACGCGGCGACGCTGACCGAGCTGCGCGACCGGCTGCGGGAAGTGGCAGACGACGCCGACGTTCGCGTCGTCATCCTCAACGGCGCGGGCGAGAGGGCGTTCGTGGCCGGTGCGGACATCAAGTACATGAGCGGGCTCGACGTCGACGAGGCCCGCGAGTGGGGCGCCCTTGGGCAGGAGGCCGGGAGCCTGCTCGAGACGATGCCCAAGCCGACGATCGCGGCTATCAACGGCTTCGCCCTCGGCGGCGGCTGCGAGCTCGCGCTCGCGTGCGACTTCCGCTACGCGGCCCGGACGGCGAAGCTCGGGCAGCCGGAGGTCAACCTGGGGATCATCCCGGGCTGGGGCGGGACGCAGCGCCTCGCCCGCGCGGTCGGCATCGGCCTGGCGAAGGAGCTCGTCCTCACCGGACGGATGGTCGATGCCGAGGAGGCTCAGCGGATCGGCCTCGTCAACGCGGTCTTCGAGCCCGGTGAGCTGATGGCGAAGACACACGAGACTGCGCGCGCGCTGGCCGCGAAGGGGCCGCTGGCGCTGTCGGCCGCGAAGCGCGCGCTCAACCGCGCCCTCGCCGGCGACCACGCCGAGAACCTCGAGCGCGAGGCGGACGACTTCGGCGAGCTCTTCGCGAGCGCGGACGCGAAGGAGGGCATGACCGCGTTCGCTGAAAAGCGGGACGCGCGCTTCACCGGGCGCTAGCCGGCCGGCAGGACGATCCGCTCGGCGGACAGGACGCCGGCCTTGCCGGCGCGCGCCTCGGGCGTGGCGGTGGCAGCCTCAGTCCAGAGCGTGACGGCTTCGCCTGTCTTCGCGCTCTCCAACCCGACCGGAGTCCCGGGCACCCCGGGCTTGGCGCCGCGTTCCACGAGGGCGGTCACGGGAACGGTCAGGGTCACGGTCCGCATGAGCTTGCGCAGCGTCAGGCTGAACGGAGCGGTCCGCAGCGTCGCGACCGTGACACGAACCGATTCCGTCCCGACGGACTGCACCTTCCCGGACAGCGCGAGGGTGAAGGTGGTGCCGGTGGGGACGTAGAAGAGGAGCCGCCTTGCAGAGCGCAGGTAGGGGACCGGATCGACGGCGGCACCGCCGCCCGGGTGCACCTCGAAGTGCAGGTGCGGGCTTCCTCCCTCGGCGTCGCCGCTGTTGCCGACGTAGCCGATCGGCTGGCCCGCCTCGACTTTTGCGCGACTACGGAGGCCCTTCCAGTAGGCCGTCCCGGCCACGCACCTGCCGCCATTGTCGTTGCTGTTCCGCGTCAGGTCGTTGTTCAGGTGGACGTACAGGTACTTCGTGCCGCTCAGGCCGTCGAGATAGAGCATGCAGCCGGCGCGACCGGAGGTGGTGTGGAACCGGACGCGGCCCGCCTCGGCCGCGAGCGCTGGCGTCCAGCGGTCGGCCATGATGTCCTCGCCCTGGTGGGCGCCCTGGCCCCGCGGATCGCCGAAGCTCATCGTCAGGTTCGAGCGGCCGAGGATCGGGAAGACGAGCTGCTTCCCTGCCGGCTTCGTGGTGTGCGGCAGCTGGCGGTAGCGGTACGGGGGATCGTGCTTGGCCGCAGCCGACCCGGCAAGGACGCCGAGTAGAACAACGAAGAGAACGCCACGGGCTGTCGTCCGGAAAGCTGCCATGGGGGCCGGGCTGCCGCAGGAAGGGCGGGAGCCTACCAGAGGATTCCGCTGAAACTCATTTTCGGAACCGTGGTTAGAGTCCCTGCCCAAATGAAGATCGCTGTTTGCGTCAAGCAGGTGCCCGACGCGACTGTCACGAAGCGCATCGATCCGCAGACAAAGCGGCTCGATCGCTCGGGTGAGGGTGCGTTGAACCACTTCGACACCCAGGCCGTCGAGGAGGCCCTGCGCATCAAGGAGCGCGAGGCCGGGAGCGAGGTCGTGCTCGTCTCGCTCGGCCCGGCGAAGTCGCTCGACTCGCTCCGCAAAGCGCTGGCGATGGGTGCCGACCGCGCCGTGCTCGTCAGCGACGAGGCCGCGGAGGGCTCCGACCTGGTCGCCACGTCACGCGCGCTCGCGGCCGCACTCGAGCGCGAGGGCGCCGACCTCGTCGTCTTCGGCCAGCAGGGCCGCGCCTCGGACGGCGCGGTCCTGTGGGCCGCCGTCGCCGACCGGCTCCAGCAGCCGGTGATCTCGCAGGCGGCGGAGCTCGAGATCGGCGGCGGCAAGGTGAAGGTGAAGCGGCAGACCGAGTTCGGCTACGACGTGATAGAGGCGCCGATGCCCGCGGTCGTCGCCGTCTCGGACGCGATCAACGAGCCGCGCTATCCGTCGCTGAAGGGGATCATGGGCGCGAAGAGCAAGCCGCAGGAGACCGTCTCGCTCGCCGACCTCGGCCTCGACGCGGAGAGCGCCGGAGAGGCGGGCTCACGCACCGCGGTGCTCACGCTCTCCGACCCACCGGCCCGCGGCGACGCGCTGAAGGTCGAGGACGAGGGCAGCGGGGCGGAGAAGATCGTCGAGTTCCTCGCGGAGAGGAAGCTCGTTTGATCGCGGTCTTCCTCGAGCACCACGACGGCCAGCTCCAGAAGGGCTCGCTCGGCGTGCTCGGCAAGGCCGTGTCGTTGGGAGAGGACGTGGCCGGGATCGTGCTCGGCTCGGGCGTGAAGGAGCTCGCAGCCGAGGCCGGCAAGTTCGGCGCGAGCAAAGTCTTCGTCGCCGACGACCAGGCGCTCGAGGCGCCGCTGCCGCAGCCGCGCGTCGACGCGCTGGCGCAGCTCGTGTCCTCGAAGCAGATCGACACGGTGCTCTTCGCCGCCTCGGTGCTCGCCTCGGACGTGGCCGCCGGTCTCGCGGCACGGCTCGACGCGGGGCTCAACTGGGACCTCGTCGACCTCGAGCAGCAGGA